>JABHIC010000205.1 GCA_018671205.1 Gammaproteobacteria bacterium | reverse complement strand
AAATGCACACTGGTTGCACTGGGGGGAGGGGTAGTTGGTGACATTACCGGTTATGCCGCCGCCAGTTACCAACGTGGCGTCCACTTCATTCAGATCCCCACAACCCTGCTGGCCCAGGTGGACTCCTCCGTGGGGGGGAAAACCGGGGTCAACCACCCTCTGGGTAAAAACATGATTGGGGCATTCCACCAGCCTCAGTGTGTCATCGCTGACATCGATACCCTCAACACGCTCGATGACCGTCAGCTCAGTGCCGGTATTGCCGAGGTGATCAAGTACGGACTGATTCGTGACCCCGACTTTTTTCACTGGCTGGAACAGAATATGGACCAGCTTACCCGCCGCACCCCAGACTCGCTCACCTATGCCGTTCAGCGCTCCTGTGAGAACAAGGCTGAGGTAGTGGCCGCGGATGAGCTTGAGGCGGGACAGCGCGCCCTGCTCAACGCGGGGCACACCTTTGGCCATGCCATTGAGGCCGGAATGGGTTACGGCAGCTGGCTGCATGGTGAGGCCGTGGCAGCAGGTATGGTAATGGCAGCCGACCTATCCATGCGTGAGGGGTGGATCGGTGCAGATGCGGTCACCCGGCTGCAACATTTACTACAAAAGGCCAGCCTTCCCATCACCGGCCCCGCAGAGCTGTCAGCAGAGCGCTACCTGGAGATTATGGCTGTTGACAAGAAGGCAGAGGCGGGAGAGATCCGTCTGGTTCTCCAGAAGCGGATCGGTGAGGCTTTTGTCACCCGTGAGTTCTCCCCCAAACGGCTGATGGAGACCCTGCAAAAGTGTCGTTAACCCTGACCATTGATTGATGGCTGACCCCTGCAATCTCGCCCCTTACGCCGCTCACGACAGCACCACACGCGGGCGAGTACACTCCGAGAAGCAGCCACGCTACCGTAGTGCTTTCCAGCGAGATCGAGACCGTATTGTCCACTCCACCGCCTTCCGCCGACTGGAGTATAAGACCCAGGTCTTCGTGAACCACGAGGGAGATCTCTACCGCACCCGTCTCACCCACAGCATTGAGGTGGCACAGATCAGCCGCTCCATTGCCCGCACCCTGCATCTCAATGAGGATTTGACCGAGGCCATTGCGCTGGCACATGACCTCGGCCACACCCCGTTCGGCCATGCGGGTCAGGATGCCCTCAACCGCTGCATGAAGCCTTATGGGGGCTTTGAGCATAACCTCCAATCCCTGCGGGTAGTCGACCACCTAGAAGAGAAGTATGCCCAGTTTTCCGGGCTCAACCTCACCTTTGAGTCACGTGAGGGGATACTCAAGCACTGCAGCCACACCAATGCCCGACTGGTGGGTGACGTTGGAGAGCGCTTTCTCAACCAGACCCAGCCCAGCCTGGAGGCACAGCTGGTCAATCTGGCAGACCAGATCGCCTACAATAACCATGATGTTGATGATGGGCTGCGTGCAGGGCTAATCACCACCGACCAACTCAGCGAGATCCACCTCTTCCGTGAACAGTACGAGACGGTGGTTGAGCTCTACCCGCAACTCAACCAGCGACGTATCATCCATGAGGTGGTCCGGCGCATGATCAACCGGCTGGTGATCGATCTGGTGGAGAGTAGCCAAAACCTCCTCGCAACGTCAAAACCAGAGAGCATTGATGAGGTGCGCCAACAGGCGCACCCCCTGATCTGTTTCAGTGAGGAGCAGGAGATACTGAACCGGAAACTCAAACAGTTTCTGCGTGAAAAACTCTACCGCCACTACCGGGTGATGCGAATGACCATCAAGGCAGAACGGATTCTGACCGAACTGTTCGAGACTTTTCTCAGTGAGCCACGACTGCTCCCGGACGAGCCCTACAGTCTCACCATTGAGCAACCTATCGCTGAGCGTGCACGAGTCATTTCAGACTACATTGCAGGGATGACCGACCGTTATGCACTCTCAGAGCACCAGAAAATCTTTAGCCCTCCCACCCCCACGGTTTAACCATGCAGACCACGCTACGTGCAGTAACCCGGCAGCTGGCAAACCACTATCAGTCAGGGCTTGAGTACCAGAGCCATCAGCCACTTCATGGCGGGGACATCAACCAGAGCTTTCTTCTCCAGACCCGGCAGGGAGAATACTTTTTCATCAAACTCAACAAGGCCAGCCGCCTCTCGATGTTTGAGGCGGAGTCGGCTGCTCTGATGGCGATGCAACAGACTGACACTATCCGCGTACCCACGCCACTCCTCACCGGTACGGTCACACCCTACGCCTTTCTGGTACTGGAGTTTATTGAAATGAGCGCTGCCACCCCCGCCTCTGAGGCCAAACTGGGACACCAGCTGGCGGCAATGCACCACGTTACCGCTACTCAGTTTGGCTGGAACCGGGCCAATACTATTGGCACCACACCACAGCACAATACGCTGACCTCAAGCTGGGCCACCTTCTGGAGAGAGCAGCGCATCGCCCCCCAGCTACAGCGGGCAGCCCACAGACGGGGAGGCGACACACTACAACTGCGTGGGGAGCTACTGCTCTCATCCATCGACAAGCTCCTACAAGCGCACCATCCAGCCCCCTCAATGCTGCATGGTGACCTCTGGGGAGGAAACTGGTCGACCACCCCCGATGGCAAGCCGCTACTCTATGATCCCGCACTCTATTACGGTGATCGTGAGACCGACCTGGCGATGAGCGAGCTGTTTGGTGGCTTCTCCAGCCACTTTTATCAGGCCTACAATGAGCACTACCCACTGGATGAGGGCTACCATCGAAGAAAGGTCTGCTATAACCTCTATCACATTCTCAACCACTTCAACCTTTTTGGTGGCGTCTATGGTCAGCAAGCAGAACAGATGGTTGATACCCTGCTCCACCACAACACACCCTGACCTCACCTTATCCACCCATTGAAAAGCTCAACTGGTCACCACCCTCCATCAAATCGATAATGACCACTCCTTCTTGCTGAATTTCTGCAAGAACCTGTTGTACCAAGTTGGGCCGCTTCATTCCATGCTGCTATCAGCCACTGATTCGGTTCCGAAAAATCGATTTAAGGAGTCAAACAAATTATGCGTATCATTCTTCTGGGTGGACCCGGTGCCGGCAAAGGCACACAGGCTAACTACATAAAAGAGAAGTACAATATCCCACAGATTTCTACCGGTGACATGCTGCGTGCCCATGTAAAATCTGGCTCTGAGCTGGGTGTCGCAGCAAAGAAGATCATGGATGAGGGCGGCCTGGTCTCTGATGAGATCATCATGGGCATGGTCAAAGAGCGCATCACGGATGATGATTGCGCCAATGGTTACCTTTTTGATGGCTTCCCACGCACTATTCCACAGGCAGAGGCACTGAAAGAGGCCGGTGTTCCCATTGATGCCGTAGTTGAGATCGACGTTCCCGATGAGGAGATCATCAAGCGTATGTCCGGTCGTCGTGTTCATCTGGAGTCAGGCAGAACCTACCATGTGATCTTCAATCCACCCAAGGTAGAGGGCAAGGATGATGAGACGGGCGAGGATCTGATCCAGCGTGATGATGACCAGGAAGAGACCGTCAAGGCACGCCTGAAAATCTACCATGACCAGACAGAGCCACTGATCAGTTTCTACAGCAATGAGAGCTGTAACTACGTCAAGGTTAATGGTGTCGGCGGCGTTGATGAGATCAAAAGCCAGATTTTTGATGGGCTGGGCTAACCCTCTCTCACACCGGTGAACCAAAAGGTCGGGTAGCCTCAGGCTACCCGACCTTTTTTAGGGGCACTCTTAATTAGTACGACTTGCCCTACTGATGGTACGAGCCACTGAACTCATGTACTGCATCGACAAAAACCCCCGCATTCTCCGGGTCAACAAACTGGTGGATACCATGCCCCAGATTAAATACGTGACCTGACCCCTTCCCGTATCGCTGTAGAATGGTTGCCACCTCTTGACGAATGCGCTCCGGGGTACCATAAAGTACGGCTGGGTCCATATTCCCCTGCAGGGCAACCTGCTCCCCGACACGGGCACGTGCCTCACCAATATCTACGGTCCAATCCAGCCCCAGTGCATCACAGCCGGTCTCAGCCATCGCCTCCAACCAGAGGCCGCCACCCTTGGTAAAGAGGATCACTGGCACCTTGCGCCCTTCACTCACCCGATCAAGCCCATCCACAATCTGCTGCATATATCGAAGAGAAAACTCTCGGTACGCATCGTGAGAGAGTGCCCCCCCCCAGCTATCAAAGATCATCACCGCCTGCGCCCCGGCCGCAATCTGTGCATTAAGATATGCCGTCACCGAACGGGCGGTCACATCCAGAATTTTGTGTAGTGAGGCAGGGTCTGAGTAGAGCATCCCTTTGGTGGTGGCATACTCTTTACTCGATTTACCCTCTACCATATAGGTAGCCAGCGTCCAGGGGCTACCCGCAAAACCGATCAGTGGCACCCGTCCATCCAGCTCACGACGAATCGTGCGCACCGCATCCATCACATATTTCAGCTCTCCCTCCGGATCGGGCACAAACAGCCTCTCAATATCTGCAGCACTACGTACAGGATGCTCAAAATTGGGCCCTTCACCCTCAGCAAAGTAGAGTCCCAGCCCCATCGCATCAGGCACTGTCAAAATATCTGAGAAGAGAATAGCCGCATCGAGTGGAAACCGCTCCAGCGGCTGAATAGTCACTTCACAGGCCAATTCCGGATTTTTGCAAAGGTCCATAAAACTGCCTGCCTGGGCCCGAGTTGCCTTGTACTCAGGCAGGTAACGACCCGCTTGGCGCATCATCCAGACAGGGGTCACATCAACTGGCTCACCCATCAGGGTTCGTAAAAAACGGTCATTCTTCAACACAGACATCCATCCTCCTAGCTATTCACTGTTTTCATCTATAGGGGCCCCTATATTTGGTGCTGCATTTTACTCTACTTTGAGCGCAGAGGGATGGTGCAGACGCATCCGATAGCCCTGTTTTCGTGGTACCAGCCACCCCTGTACCGTAATACTCTTTCCCTGCAGCTCCTGTAGGCTCTCCACATTGAAGTAGCGCAGATCACGCTTTTTGATCTGTACCGAGAGCTGATGACCCAGCTCAAGCCAGAGCCACTGGCGGCTCCACTTTACCGCCTCAACCCGTCCTCTGATACGCTGATAGCCCCCGCCACTGAGCTGCTGCAGCGATCTGGGGCGATAGTCAGGATGGCCCCAGATCCCTTTACCATTGAGACGGGCCTGTCGCTCTGCCTCGATATAACAGTCACTGTTCCAATCGTTGGGAGGAATCACCAATACAAAACCAAGCCCCTCACCCACCAGGGTTGCCGTTATATCCTCTCCCAATGTGGTAAAGGTGTGGGCGAGTGTGCGCCGGTAACGATCCAATGACTCTTCACCGGGATAGAGCCCTATGGTTGCGGGGTGGCCCAATAGTGCGCGAAGTCGCTGCTTCGCCTCCTCAGCGAGCGCCTGCTCAACCCGTTGCTCTCTCCCCATTTCCGGTGTATTGAGACCAATCAGACGAACCGAACGCCCGTCGACCAGGCGCACCGTATCCCCATCATATAGGGCCTCTACCTCAAAAAACTGGAGTCTCTCTACCTCTGGCGATAGACAACCCGCGTGTCCCGACTGGGGCAGAATGAGCACCCCCCAGAGGAGCAGCGCAAATAGACCACTATGCGGTAGAGGAGACTTACCCCTTCCCACTCGAAAATCCGATGGCAACCAGTGTCTGATTGATATGGAGCCCATTGAGCTGTTCACCATAGGTATCAAAACCGATAATGTTGGGAGAGGCTTGGTGAAGCGTCTCTCCCCAACGATTTCTCTCTGTCATGTCTTCTGTCTCCAATTTACAGAGAATACAGCTAAATACCAGCATCAAATCAACAGTACCAAGCGTTGTCTGGAATCGGTTCAGCGAGCGCTGTAGTGTCCCTATCGGATGCTCCCGTTCACCCAGCTCCAACAACATCCCGGCCTCAATTGCACAGTAGAAGGTCAGTCCGCCATCCTCCTCAACCCGCTGGATGGAGCGGACATAGTGCTCCCCTCGTTCACTATAGATCAGTGGGTGTCCACCAAAGTCAAACTCTCCCAGTTGATCATAAGGAACCCCTACCTGTTCCGCATAAACCTCTGCTGCAACTCGTCCATCCAGCGTGCTTACCCGACGCTGCCCAACATCCGCATCCGTCACCACCAGCAGTGCCCCACTTGGCACGTAGTGTTGATCCTTGATGATCGCAAACGGAAGATCGGACTCCCCCATAATCACCACGGCAGCATCCGTCAGCACCTCACCATTAATGATCTGTGTCGTCTGCCTGAACTGAAGATCATCACCGGCTGATCCACCCAGCAGTGTCACATCACCCAATTGCATAGAGAGCGCGGCCGTTACCAGCTCCTCCCTCATAGAGAGCCCATCCTGTAACACAATAGCAAAGTGCCTGGATCGATCCAGCTGCTCTACGGTTGTACTGAACCCAGCGGCCATCCCTTGAATCAGTGATTGTGCCATGAACGGATCAAACCGCCTCAGATCGGTCAGTGCCCCTACCTGCCAACGTATCTCAGGAGAGTGAATCCCCATAAGTACCAGAGAGCCCTCATAGCGAGCCCCATCCAGAAATTCCCCTGCCGTAGAGCAACCCGCCATCGGGATATCGGGAAAGGCCGCAAGCAGGGCTGCCGCAACCTGCTGACTATCCTGTTTTGTGGAGTAGTAGACGAGCAGAAAATTGATACGCTGTCGTTGCTCCTTACTCCAGCCCGATATCGCCTCCTCAACAGCCTGATGCCCGTCACTAAGCAAAGAGTACCCTTTGCTGACCTCTATCGTACCCATTCTGCCCCCTTCCTGAACATTTTATATCGTCTCTAAAGTATGCCATCAGAGCCTCGGCCCAACAAGAGGCTTCCCCATCCCCCAAGCGTCTGTCCGAGATAAGAGATTCACCCCTCTGAATCTTCCGCTAATGGGCATCCCCAAAAACAGAAAAGCACCCAGTAGGGTGCTTTTCTAATCCATTGATGGGATTGATCTTACATGTTGCCATACTTCTGACGGAACTTGTCTACACGTCCCGCTGTATCAACAATTTTCTGTTTCCCCGTAAAGAAGGGGTGGCACTGGGAGCAGACATCGAGTTGTAGACTCTCATCCGACATGGTGGAGTTGGTCTTAAATTCAAACCCACAACTGCAGGTTACATTGACTTCACTATATTTAGGATGAATTCCACTTTTCATGATGTTATCTCAGTTTTAATCTAATTGGTTTTAAGGACACCTCTAAAAATGCACTTTTTCAGTGATTTCTGCGTCAGCTCCGTACTCGAATCCTCATGTACTCGCATGTACACTGCGGTTCTCCGTGCGGTGCTTT
>JABHIC010000204.1 GCA_018671205.1 Gammaproteobacteria bacterium | reverse complement strand
GATTGGTGACCAGCGAATTGTCAAGGTCTCACTGGTCGGTGTTGGAATGCGCTCCCATGCCGGTATTGCCAGTAAAATGTTTGAGGCATTGGCGAATGAGGGGGTTAATATCCAGATGATCTCCACCTCAGAGATCAAGATCTCTGTCATTATCAATGAGAAGTACCTGGAGTTAGCGGTGCGTGCACTACATGATGCTTTTGAGCTGGAGACAGAACCTGAGTCGGTCTGATCTGCTTACATGCAATAGAATATCAAGATGGACTAAAATTCTAATGTTCTAGCAATTGTTTGAATGAACGGTATACTCTCTGAGAATCAATGGCATGAAGCCGTTGGGGAACCAGAAAATAAATGGAGAAGGAGAGAGGGAATGCTGATTCTGACAAGGCGAGTCGGAGAGACGGTTCGGATCGGGGATGATGTATCAATTACAGTGCTTGGGGTAAAAGGAAACCAGGTTCGAATTGGAATTGACGCGCCGCGCGAGGTAGCGGTTCATCGCGAAGAGATCTATCAGAGAATTCATTACGAAGAGGATGATTTGCCAACGGATACGGCATAAAAAAACTGCATAAAACTATCAGGACTACCTTTACCTGCCGGCGCAGGAAAGGTATCCTTTGCGCCGTTTCTCGGGGGAATGGATCTATACTGAGATCCCCAAGGGTTACAAACTGGAGAAGTGGCCGAGAGGCTGAAGGCGCTCCCCTGCTAAGGGAGTATGGGGTTAATAGCTCCATCGAGGGTTCGAATCCCTCCTTCTCCGCCATTCATAGCACCTATCTCACTGATATTTAAAGACAATTCACCTCAATCGCTGACTCTATTCCACGGGCTTTTCCACGTTTTATTTTAGCTTTGCCGCCTTCGATCATCTGATTATTACGCTCTGTAATACCCGAATCCGCTACACTCTGACCCATGCCGCACAGAGCCCTATCAGTCCTACTGCTAACTATTGCCACTCAAGCATCAGCACAGCTCCTTACTGACATCGTCAGGCGTGAGCCACTGCTGTGTGCTCCGCATATAACTTCCTTTATGTTGCAACAACACCTTCAGGGGAGCAGTATTAGCCCTCAGCAATCAAAGATTGCCTGAGATACCCAAGGATTAGCCATGAAACAGATCATCGAAATTGTACTGATACTTGCTGCACTGGCAACGACCACTGTAGAGGCTGCCTATATCAAGGTGGATGCTGCTGGCAATGCTCTAGCAGACTCTGCAGCCGAGTGGAGCTGTGTCTATGATGATGTCAACCAGTTGTTGTGGGAAGTGAAGACTGATGATGGGGGGATTCATGATAAAGACAATAGATACCGTTGGGGGGGGGCAGCAGAGTCAGGCCTAGCCGGTGATAATTTCGGTGAATGGGATACATTAACGGATGGGAGCAACCTAAGTACCTTATGTAGTCATTATGATTGGAGGGTGCCGACTGACACAGAGCTAAGTAAGGTAGTCACTACAGGACAAGGCTCCCCTACAATCAACACTGCATTTTTTCCAAATACGCCAACAGATTGGGGTTGGTTCTGGTCGTCTACACCTTATCCTAATGTTACTTCAAGTGCATGGGTCTTGAGATTAGATACTGGTTCAGTAAGTGGCGATAGTAGGAGTAGCTCCAATCATGTTCGTTTAGTGAGAAGCGGAAGTCTCGATCATATTTTACATCTAGATCAATTCGAAGGCACAGAAGGATATTCTGTCTTAGATGCGGTAACAGCTACTGCATCGGGAAATTGTGAAGGTGGGTGTAATAAATCAGTTTCATTTAGCGGTCAATTAGATATTGCACAGCAAGAGGTTTTACACGGCTTTGTGGTTCAGTTAGAAGAATTTGATCATATTGGAGTCATATCATCTGTCGCGCTATATTTTGACCCAAGATACAATGTTAAGTTTGGCGAAAGTGGAAGTATTGATTCTGTGGTAACAGGTAAGTCAATTGGTGCGTATGCAACAGTCTCATCTCCATTTTCATCCTCGGCCGAACAAAATGTACATTCAGTCATGCAGGGGCTTGTTGCAGGTGCAGCACAATCGTTAACTGGAGCTTATGTATCTATAGCAAACACAGGAATTACATTAGACACTTATTTTAAGTTCAAAATTATCGCTTTCGGTGAACCACCACCAAACCAAGCACCATCAGCCAGTTTCTCTGTAGACGAATCCTCACTACTGATTGATACAAACATCCCGATAGATGCATCAGCATCAACAGACCCAGATGGCACAATCAGCTCCTACCAATGGAGCACTTCAGACGGCCAAAGTGCATCAGGCATAACTCAAAACATATCATTCAGCACACCGGGAACCTACACGATAACATTAACAGTAACGGACAACGATGGAGCAACAGCCACTACAAGCCAGTCCGTCACCGTAACCTCACAGCCACCAGTAGCAGCTTTCTCTATAGAGAGGCTAACGGGTAGCACTACAGATACAAATAGTTTTCAACTAGATAGCAATGGACTGATGACCTTGCAGCTTGATGGCTCTACCTCCAATGATCCAGATGGCTCTATAGCATCATGGCTGTGGGATACCAGCGGAACAGCGACAGGAACTCAATCTCTCTCAGGACAGAATGCGGTCTTGACAGTAACAGCCCCTGGAACTGCTACAATCACTCTAACCGTCACAGACAATCATGGGGTGACCGCAACTACCAGCCAGACTATTACGGTATCAGAGCTAGAAAATCAGGCTCCTACTGCAAGCTTTATAGCCATGCCTTTATCTGGAAGTGCGCCATTGTTAGTTGCGCTGGATGCCTCCAGCTCGACTGATAGTGACGGCAGCATTGCCAGCTATAGTTGGTCATCTTCTGATGGGCAATCGGCGACAAGTAGCACAGCCTCCTTTAGCTTCAGTGAGGTAGGAAGCTATATTATTACGCTAACCATCACTGATGATGATGGCGACACAGGAAGTGAATCGCAAACCGTTACGGTGCAGGAGAACCAATCACCAACTGTCACAATCTCAGTCTCGCCAACCAGTGGTGAAGTGCCTCTGGTCGTCTCCTTTGACGGTACGGCTTCAAGTGATAGTGATGGCAGCATTGCTAGTTACAGCTGGTTAACATCCGATGAGCAATCTGCAACAGGCAGCACTACTTCTTTCACCTTTGCAGCAGCAGGGAGCTACACCGTTACACTGACGGTTACGGACAACAGCGGACTCACTTCATCTACAACCACAACAGTTACCGCAACAGAGGTGCAACCACCTGTAGCAATATTCACTGCGACCCCAATAATAGGCCAAGCACCGCTGACTGTGACAGTTGATGGCACTGCTTCAACTACTCCTAATGATTCCATCATTGCTTACCAGTGGAGCAGTAGTGATGGACAGAGCGCGAGTGGCAGTACAGCATCCTTCACTTTCGGGGAAGTGGGAACTTATACCATTACCCATACAGTGGTCGACAGTTCTGCTCAAACCGCTACTAGTACGCAAGACATTACTGTAACTGATGCTCTGACCGCCGTAATTATCGCTACACCAATGACCGGATCAGCACCATTATCGGTAACTCTTGATGGCAGTGGCTCTTCTACACCAAACAGCTCGATCATTGCTTACAACTGGAGTAGCAGTGATGGTCAAGAAGGGATTGGAAGTAGTGCCTCCTTCACTTATGATAATGCTGGGGAGTACACTGTTACGCTAACTGTTATTGATAGTGAAGCAACCACTGCAACCACTACTGAGACGATCACCGTTGAAGAGGAAGCTGTCTTGGGTTATAACCCTACAGCACGTCTCTCCCCACAGGTCATTGCAGGCGGAATTAGCCCCTCGCAAATAGACCTAAATGATACCGCACTGGATATAGTAGCAATCGTTCGTCCAGGGGTGCTTCCAGTGGATCGCGTAACCTTTCAGTCGAGTGATAACTCCTTTGCCCTGCAGATGAACTCAGCGGGTGTTTTGCAGAACGGTGATGAAGTACATCGCATTACCTATAATTTCTCAAGGGGAGCATTTGGAACCACGGTGTTCCCTACCTTCTGGGGTGCTGAGCCAAGTATGTTTAATATTATTGCATACGATGCTGGAGAGGTGCGTTCCCATCAGTTCCCCTATCTTTTCTTCGGGAACTTCCCTACCCAGACAGCAACAG
>JABHIC010000203.1 GCA_018671205.1 Gammaproteobacteria bacterium | reverse complement strand
GAGCCGTATTGCGGCATCGGCAGAGGTCTCCTCGGTGATATAGAAGTCGATCCGGGTCATTGACTACATCGGTTTAACAGGTGCTGAACCAGTAGGGCGACGGGTCGTCCTGTTGCCCCTTTCTCCTTTCCCTGATTCCAGGCAGCACCGGCAATATCGAGATGGGCCCAGCGTTGCTTTTTGGTGAAGCGAGAGAGGAAGCAGGCGGCGGTGATGGTGCCCGCCTCGGGGCCACCGATATTGCCCATATCGGCAAAGTTGGAGTCAAGCTGGGGTTGGTACTCCTCCCAGAGGGGGAGTCTCCAGGCACGGTCACTGCTCTGCTCTCCGGCCTGCAGTAGATCATTGGCGAGTGAGTCATCATTGCTCAACAGGCCAGCGGCATGTTTGCCCAAGGCAACGACACAGGCTCCGGTAAGTGTGGCGATATCGATAATCTCTGCGGGTTTGAAGCGCTCCGCATAGGTCAGGGCATCACAGAGGATCAGTCGTCCTTCGGCATCGGTGTTGAGGATCTCAATCGTCTGACCAGAGAGGCTGGTGACCACATCTCCCGGTTTAGTGGCACTGCCGCTGGGCAGGTTCTCTGTTGCCGGAACCAGTGCTACCAGATTGATGGGCAGTTGCAGGTCGCGTACCGCTTGCAGGGTACCCAGCACGGCGGCGGCTCCACACATATCGAAGCGCATCTCATCCATTTTGGCTCCCGGTTTGAGCGAGATCCCACCAGAATCAAAGGTGACCCCCTTGCCGACCAGCACAACGGGGCGCTGACTTTTGGCGGCACCCTTGTATTCGGCAACAATTAACCGGGCGGGTTGATCACTACCACGGGTCACTGAAAGTAGCGCCCCCATTCCCAGCTTCTCCATCGCCTTCTCGTTGAGCAGACGAACCGAGAGAGATTTCTGGTTTTGGCCGATTTTACCCGCCTCATCGGCAAGGTAGCTTGGGGTGCAGATGTTGGCGGGTAGGTCACCCAGGGTACGAGCCAGAGAGACCCCATCCGCAATCGCCTTGCCTTCATGAATGGCTTTTTTGAGAGCGGCACTCTGTTTGCGTGGGGCCGAAAAGAGGATCTTTTTCAGCGCAGGGCGTGGCTCTTTGCTCTTTTTTGTGCCGGGAAATTGGTAGTGGTAATGGGTCGCCTCCATGGTCTCAACGACCCGTCTCCCCCAGCGGTAGAGTCGTGTCGACTCTTCACCAATATGTGGCTCAATGGGCAGTAGGGCATTGCGGCAACCGCTGTTCTGCAGAGCCTGGGTGGCAGCAGTGATCGCCTTCTTCAGGTCAGGGTCTGAGGGGTTCTGCGCTTTACCCATCCCCAGCAGCAGAATCCGTTTGGCCCCCTCTCCTTCCGGGTTGTGGAGCCACTGGATCTCTCCGGCCTTGCCGAGATGGTCGCCGCGCTTGATCAGCCGCTGAATCTGGTTGCCACTGATCCGGTTGAGTAGGAGGGCAGTCTCAGTGAGGGGCCGATCCTGATAGAGGGGGCAGACGATGCAGTCTGTTTTGGCGCGCTCTAATGCACCGCTGGAGACAGAAAAATCCATGGCTGGGTAAACTCCGCTTATCTAAATATAGTAAAAAAAGCTATTATTAGTGAATGAGCAGCCAGGTGCCAGAAAAAAAGAGATGGATTTCTCCATTGAACACACTAGAGCGCTATCTGGTGTCGCAGGTGGTGTGGGCGTGGTTGGTCGCAACCCCTATTCTTATTATCCTGTTGATGACCTTACGGGTGAGTAAGGTGATGGCAAAGGCGGCGGCAGGGCAGATCCCGGTAGAGTTTCTCTGGCAGCTGATCTGGTTGAAGGTGCCGGCCTATCTGGGCATGGTGGTTCCGATGACCCTGTTCTTTGCCGTGCTGCTGGCACTGGGGAGACTCTATCAGGGGAGTGAGGTTACCGCCATTCGGGCGGGTGGGGTCGATCTCTATCGGGCCTCGCGAGGGGTACGCTGGTTCTCCCTCTGGATGGCTCTGGTGGTGGCGGTGATGGTACTTTTTGTTACCCCCTGGGCGCAGATGGAGATCAACCGGATTCATGATGAGATCAATGCCAATGCGAATCTGGTGGGGTTGACTGCGGGTCGCTTCAAACCTCTCTCTGGAAGTAGCGAGCGTATCTTCTATGCGGAGGAGATTTCGGTTGATCAAAAAGAGCTGAGAGAGATCTTCTTTTACGAGGCGGTTCCCCCGGATCGGTTTCGTCTGATTACTGCCCGGCGGGGAGAGATGTATCCTGATGAGAATGGGGAGGGGAAGTGGTTGGTGCTCAGTGAGGGGCGGCAGTATGGCGGGCGTGCGGGCGAGTCGGATGTAGAGGTTGTCGACTTCAAAGAGTATGGCTTTCTACTGAATTTTGCACACTCCAGTAGCGGTGAGCCGAAGGGGCGGGCGATTCCATTCCGTGACCTCTGGGGGTCGGATAAATTACAGTATCAGGCCGAGTTACAGTGGCGTTTTTCTCTCCCTGTGTTGACGGTGCTACTGGTCTTTATGGCGATTCCACTCAGTCGTACCTCGCCACGAAAAGGTAAATATGCCGGGCTGCTGCCAGGGGTACTGCTCTACCTGCTTTTCAGTAACCTGTTTAATGTGGCCTATGGGTGGATTGAGCGTGGCCTGGTGGAGAGCTGGTGGGGAATGAGCTGGATCTATCTGTTGATTATGGTGTTGATCTTTCTGCTCTACCTGCGAGAGGGTGAGGTGCCGTTGCCGGGACGGGGGCGATCAAGATGACGCTATTGGGACGCTATCTGGGGCGTGAACTGAGCTGGGGGGTTGCGATTACGCTCTCTGCTCTGGTGGCAATCGCCTATTTTGTCACCTTTGCTGCCGAAATGGGGCACATTGGAGAGGAGGATTTTACCTCACAGACAGCGGTTCTTTATGTGTTGCTGAGGATGCCCCGGATTATCCATGAGATGTTTCCGGCTGCGGTACTGATTGGAGGGCTGTTTGCCTTTGGGGGGCTGGCCTCCTCCAATGAGCTGACCATTATGCGAGCCACAGGGGCCTCTGTGCTGGGGCTTCTTTGGCAGTTGCGCAAGATCGGACTGCTGTTGATTCTGGTTGCGCTGGTGAATATGGAGTGGATTGTCCCCTCTGCGGAGCGTACTGCAAAAGTGGTCAAGGCCGATGCGCTCCACCAGTCCATTATGGAGTTCTCTGGCGATGCCTTCTGGATGCGGGATGGCGACTATTTTGTGCGCATGGATCATGTGGGGCATGATGGCGTTGTTGCGGGGGTGGAGTGGATGGAGATTCCTCATGCCGGAGAGTTGAGGGGGTTTAGCTATGCGGAACGTGCGGCACATCAGCAGGGAGAGTGGACGCTGGATCAAGTTCGGATTACCCGGCTGGAGGGTCGGGGGGCGGTGTCTGAGGCTGTAGAGCGGTTGGTACACCCCTCATCGATCTCCGGTGATTTTGTCCGCCTCGCCTCCCGTACCCCAGAGGATCTCTCCACTTTTGACCTGTTCCACTATGCGCGCTTTCTGGAGCGTAGTGGGATTGATGCTAACCAGTATTGGCACACCTTCTGGTCGCGTATCGCGGCTCCGTTCGGGCTGATGGTGATGCTGATTTTGACACTCCCTTTTTCGGTGACAGAGGGGCGTTCGCTCTCCGCCAGCAGGCGACTGGTGATGGGGATCTTTCTGGGGATTGGCTTCTATCTGATGAACCGGGTGTTGTTAAATACCGGAGAGATCTTTCAGTTCAATCCGGTAGCCACCGCTTTTGCTATTCCACTGCTCTTTCTGGCGGTGGCGCTCTGGATGATTCAGCGGCGTGGGCTTTAGACTAGGTGGCTGTCCGAGAATAGAGAACCTACGGCAAATCCCATAAAGATCATAATCTGAGCTTATAACCTTTCTGTGATTTTCGCTACGGCTTCTATTCTCGGACAGCCTAGAGCCCCCTTGGTTTCATCTGCTCTGCTGTGGGGCCCGCACTGAAATATTCGTCGGCAACCTCGATATCCATTAAAACCCCATCCTCGCTACAGTGACCACAGATCAGCTCCTGTTCATAATCGTTCCAGCCACGCAGACCCGTGCGTAGAGAACTGACCTGCTTGTAGCCCATCCGTTGCATGGTATGTGCGGCAAAGATACTCCGGTTGCCTGAGCGACAGACCACAACAATCTGCTCTTCTCTGGCCTGTACCAGCTCAGGAACGGTCTCCTCATAGTTCCATTCACAGGCGGTCTCGAGGATGCCGCGCGGTACATTGATGGAGTTGCGAATATGCATCTTGTCGTATTCATAGGGCTCCCGCACATCAACAATCAGCAGTTCACGCCCCTCATCGAGCTGCTCGGTCAGATCCCAGGGGAAGAGCTCGTCGGTATGGGGGGTGAGTTCTTTGACCAGTTCGGTGAATAGTTTCACGTTTTCTCTCCTTGTCGATTTCGATTTTGTCTGGTGATACCCCGTTCGACCGCAATAACGGCCGCCTCGACTCTGGAGTGTACATCCAGCTTCTTCAGAATAGACTTTACGTGGAGTTTAACAGTGCCATCAGAGATGTTGAGCTCGCGCCCGATTACCTTATTGCTCTGTCCCTCAGCCAGATGAGAGAGAATCTCATATTCGCGAGGGGTGAGAAGGGACTGTAGATCATCACGTTGATGGGTCTTGAGGATCTCCCCCTGGGCCACACGGACGAGCAGGGGGGTCAGGGAGGGTGCCACCACAATATCCCCTCTCAGGGCCTGCTCCAGTGAGGAGACCAGCTCTTCTGGCTCCATATCTTTCAGCAGATAACCCTGAGCACCCCCTTGCAGGGCCGCCAGAAGATCCTGCTCCTCCTCACTGGTGGTGAGCATCACCACAGGCAGGCTCGGCTCATTGTTACGCAGTACCCTGAGTACCTGAAGGCCATCCATCTCCGGCATACGCAGGTCAAGCAACACAATGTCGGGCTCCAGTTCGGAGGCGAGCCTGATACCCTCCTCACCGGTACCTACGGCTGCAGCCAGCTGGATCTCATGCCCCTGGAGGAGGGCACCGATTCCTGTGCGGAACAGGGTGTGGTCATCGATCAACAGTACTTTCATAGCAGATCAAATAGCTCTTCGTCATTGCGCTCTTTTATCTCACCGGTAATGGTGATTCGGGTCCCCTCACCGGGCTCGCTCTCGATATTAAGTGTACCACCAATGGCCTCGATTCTCTGCTGCATCGCGGAGAGCCCGATATGCTCACCCTCCAGTAACAGAGTTCTGTTCTCGGAAGAGAAACCGCAGCCATCATCCTCAATCAGTATCCAGAAATGGTCCTGGGGGCAGTTGGCAAAGATACGTACATTCTGTGCCTGGCTATGTTTGCGGATATTGGTCAGTGCCTCCTGTATTACCCGTAGCAGATGTCCCTCACTTTCGGAGCGGAGCTGGATGGTGTTGCACTGATGCTGAAAGTAGGTGTTGATGCCGGTCTCTTTGCGAAAAGTATCCGTGATTGTGGTGATCGATTCAATCAGCCCCTGCTGATGTATGGGGGCACGGAAGTTGGCAATCAGGCTACGAAGCTCACGATTGGCCCGATAGAGCCCCTGTTGCAGGTGGTGGATCTCATAGTGGTTGGGGCTTTTTTGTGCATTGAGCTGTTCCGACCGCTTTTGGTTCTCTTCCATGATCTGGGTACGAATGCGCAGGCTGGCGAGTGTCTGTGCCAGAGAGTCGTGGAGTTCATGAGCGATATGGGCGCGCTCCTGATCCAGTTTGCTCTTCTGTGCCTCGCGTTCGAGGCGAAATTTCTCGATGGCCATGCCCAGGTTCTGGCCAATGTTGAGCAGAAGCCGATCCATCTCCCGACTGTTGTTCCTCCGCTCCGGGGCGATAAACAGGGTGTAGACACCCAGGGTTCTCTCTTGATGTTGTAGGGGCACCACAATGACCCCGCTCTTTGAGCAGGAGCGCTCCAGACTCTTACTGTTGCCACAATCACAGGGTTTCTGCTGGTGGAGGACAGCCTGTTGGGTGAGCGCATTGCCACACAGACTATTGGCAATAGGGATGGTCTCTTTTTGCTGGATGCGTCTCTCATCCATGCCAATACTGGAGAGTAGTTTCATCTCTTGGTTGGCCGTTGACAGGCGTATGGTTGCGGCGTCAGCGCCCACCATCTCTTTTAGAAAGGAGAGGAAGCGGAGCAGTAGCTCCTGTAAATTTTCTGAGCGATTGAGGCTGGCGACCACATCATAGAGAATACGGAGTGAGGCAGCCTGTTGCGCCAGGTGACGTGTTTTGTTGCGAACCTGTGACTCGTTCTCTTGCTCGATATGAAGCAGGCGCTGCTCCAGCTGGTCAAGCTCAGGAATCTCCACGGTATTGGGGATCCGGTTGCGGATCGTATCAATCAGGTTGGAAAGAGGTTGTGGTGGTGTTGCCATAATTCTGTTCGGTGATAAAAAAGACCCGGTGGAGCCGGGTCTTTTTAGGGGCCATTAATCCGGCGTCAGGCTAATAGCCGCCCTTACGACGTGACTCGGGGAGTCCTGCAATTTTACCGGCCTGCTTGGAGGGCTGCTTGGGGAAGAGGCTGTAGATATCCTTGGAGTTGATCTTCTCTCCCCAGGCACTGGACATCGCCTTCACTAGATTACGATCATTCGGCTGGTTACCGCCATTGTTGAAAAATTCATCGCGCAGATGATTGACCAGGTCCCAGTGTTTGCTGGTCATTTCGATCCCTTCGGCATCAGCAATTACCTTGCCGACCTCCTCACTCCAATCATCCTGATTATCGAGGTAGCCATTGGGGTTGGTTTCGATGGTCTGTCCATTGACTTCATAACTCATGGTTTTAGTGCTCCTTGTTGTACAAAATTAAATCTGAGAATTAGGTGTGGAGTGGTTCACTCCTGCTCCTGAAGCTGATTTTCCACTGTTTTGTGGGGTAAAAACAAGCCACATCCGAAATCTTTACCCTCACTGAGCCCTTTTTGTTGCAGAGAGAGTGCCTCTCGTGGGGTGAGATCGGCCAACATCAGGCTGTGAGTGAGTGCGCTGCCCGAGGCTGATTTGATCTGGTTTTTCCGCCCACAAACCATTTTTCTGGGGTAGATCTCCCGGCTGGCCAGCTCCTGCCGGATTCTGCTCAAAAACTGATCCTCATCTTCTCCCTTGTTAAAGAGGGCGAAACGGGTGTAGAGAGTGGTCAATTTGCTGAGTCGCTGGGTCTCGGGGCGACTGAGCTGTAAGCTGTGCCCATTGAAGTGGAGGGATTGCTGATCCAGCGCGTGGATGGCCTCGTCGAGCCGGTGTTGAGGGAGGCGCAGGGTCAGTCGTGTCCTTCGCGAGGGGTAGAGCAGGCTGTCTCCCTCCTCTGGTGGGTGCCAGCCGTTGCCAGACTCTGCGACCAGAATCTGATGCAGGGCGGCATGAGGCTCTTGGGGTAGCCAGGGTAGAAGCTTCTGAATGGCCTGGCTCAGCGCCCACCCGTGGTCTACCGGCAGTGCCTTGCACTGGATTCGAAAGCTGAGATCAACCACCTCATCGGAGATGGCGACGGTCTGATCTCTTGGATTCTCTTCCCAGTATGACATGCCCTGGCAACCTATACAGGCAGTGCTGCACGCAGTGCAGTACGATCAATCCACCAGTTTCCATCGGCCAGTGCATCAACCGCAGCAGAGAGTTTGGGCAGAAAGGAGTCCGGGTTATCAAACTCGTTACCGGCCATCCAGATGTCAAACTCCTCCTGGCTCTTGATGTTGCGATGCTGGGCGGCAACCTCAGCCAGCCGTTGACTGCTGAAGAAGCGGATACCCTCTCCGGGTTGGCCTTTCGCGCTGCGCTTGTCAGCAATGAAGTGAGAGGTGACTGCAGCGACTGCTGCGGTATCTGAGCCAACGGGGGATTCGTCAATCAGGTGTTGAAGGATGGCAACGGTGGTTTCGGGGTTGATGGGGTAGGTGATGCCGATCCAGATGCCGTGTGCCAGCGCAGTGAGTGACTCTTTCTGGTCAGCAGAGACCATGATGTCGGCAGCGGTGACCGCCAGCTCCCAACGTTCTGCAGCGATAAAGATGTGAAAGGCCTCTTTTGCGGCCTCCCATGCATCCTCCTTGCGTTGAAAATCGAGCAGAAGCGTACCGTAGTCGAGTTGCAGCTCTGCGCGCTCTATTGAGGGCGGGGTAGAGGCCATTTGGGTTTCAAGTCGAGCCATGCGGCTCTCTTTTGACTCTGTGCTCTCCTCCTGCGCAAGGTCAGCTAGCTGTGCATTTAGATCCATCAGGGCTCCTTAATAAAATGCGGCTTCAAGTCGATCTTCCCAGTTTTCTGGGGTATCTGGAAAAGGGGGGCGAATATCGATACGGAAGAAGCGCTCATTTTTGCTGCGAGCCAGCTCATGAACCGCGAGGACAAGATCCTCAAAGCCCTCCATCTGGTGCTGTCGCTCCATCATTACTTCACTTAGGTTAAGCATAGGTTGTTTCCAGTAGTTGATAACCAACTATTTTAGTATACATTGGGGCGGGTTGCGAGAAGTTCAAGGGTCATCAACCACTAGTGTTAAATAATGCTATATTTTTTCGGTATTTAAGTTAAGTTATATCCCATTGTGGATAGTTGGGCTATCCCGATTGTCTGCATAAAAAATGGTAAATAGCGTTGAATCGATGGATTGGCTTTGAGATACTCCTGTTCCCAATTTAAGGGGGGGCTGATATAAGCTCCCTCAGCAGATGTGAAAGCCTCTGCCGGTTGTTGGGATAGAATTCATCTTTCTGCCTGTTCTCATGCTGAAATGAGCGTTGAGTGGGTTGGAAAGGACAATAAAGAAAAGTGATTGACTGGTTAACGTTAAGGAGCACCTTGCAGATGTCAGAGAAAACCAAGCTAAACGCTGTCAGCCCTGAGCTAGACATTCCTACCCCTAATCTGGATGAACTGGAGAAAGGTCCCTGGCCGAGTTATGTATCCGGCCTGAAGCGTCTCGTGGCTAGTGATGCAACCCATACCAAGATGATGCGCGGTGTCGTCGGCACACTGGAGCAGTCTTTCATTAACCGTCGTGGTTACTGGAAGGGCGGTACGGTAGGTGTGATCGGTTATGGTGGTGGTGTGATTCCCCGTTTTTCTGAGCTGAAGGATGATAATGGCGAGACCATGTACCCTGATGCGCTGGAGTTCCATACGATTCGTATTATGCCAGCTTGGGGTAACCACTATAATACCAAGCTACTGAGAGAGTTGTGTGATGTCTGGGAAGAGACGGGCACGGGCCTTATTGCGATGCACGGACAATCTGGCGATATCATGTTCCAGGGGACAGATACAGCGGGTGTGCAGATTGCTTTTGATAGACTGAATGAGATGGGCTTTGATATGGGGGGTGCAGGACCCTCTGTACGGACCTCGGTCTCTTGTGTTGGTGCGGCTCGTTGTGAGCAGTCTTGCTTTGACGAAGGGGATCTGATGCGCACCACCCTCAACGAGTTCCTGGATGATCTGCACCGTCCGGCACTGCCTTACAAGATGAAGTGGAAGTTCTCTGGCTGTCCTAATGACTGTACCAACTCTATTCAGCGTGCCGATATGGCAGTGATTGGAACCTGGCGTGATGATATTAAGATCAATCAGGAGGGTTGGAAGGCGATGGTTGCCGACAAGGGGATGAAGCATGTGGTGGACAACATCACCAGTCGTTGCCCTGGTCAGTGCATGAGTATCAATGATGACACCTCACTTGAAATTGAAAACAAGCAGTGTGTTCGTTGTATGCATTGCATTAATGTGGTTGCACCGATGAGTCAGCGCTATGTGGGTAAGGATGGCGATGCCATACTTGCCACGGGAGATGACAAGGGAATTACTCTTCTGATGGGTGGCAAGCGTACCCTGAAAGTGGGCGATATGTTTGGTACCGTAATTGTTCCATTTATGAAGATAGATAGTGAAGAGGACAAGGAGCGCTTCCTTGAGATCAGTGGTGACCACGTCGACTTCTTTGCCGAGAATGCGCTGGAGCATGAGCGTTCTGGGGAGATGATTGAGCGT
>JABHIC010000202.1 GCA_018671205.1 Gammaproteobacteria bacterium | reverse complement strand
GAATACGGGAGCGCGAGGCGCTGATGTTTTCAGATACGTTGCGTAGGTTGGAGGCGTTGTGCTCTAGGCGGTTCTGTTGTGCACCCAGCTCACTTCGGCGGTTGTTGACGGCATCCAGTGCTGTATCTAGGTCGGTCAGACCCAGCGCATTGGCATTGGCCACACCGGTGGCGTTACTGAAGGTGGTGTAGTTGGTCAAGCTTGCAGAGATGTCACTGGCACCTACGGTGATGGTGTCTCCACTCTCCCACCCGGCTTGGATGTCGATGGTGCCGCTGGTGAGGATGTGCATGCCATTAAATTTGGTATTGTCGAGGACGTTGCCAATCTCTTGCCCCAGTACTTTGACCTCCATGTCGATGTAGTCTTGCTGAGCACTGTTGTTAACACCATTACCCGCCTGGATCACCAGCTCTCGAATGCGGTTGAGCATTTCGCTCACCTCTTCCAGTGCACCGTCTGCGGTCTGCACGTAGGAGATGCCGTCATTTGAGTTGCGGATCGCTTGGTTGATGCCGGTGATCTGCGTGGTCATGACGTCGGAGATCGACAGTCCTGCTGCATCATCTTTGGCTCGATTAATTCGGCTTCCCGAGGACAGACGCTCCATCGCGGTCTGCTGGGTTTCTTGGACGGTTGTTAATGCGCGTTGCGCATTCAACGAACCCATATTCGTATTGAGTACTAACATCGTTCTGTCTCTCCTGACCTTTTAGGCCAATCAGCTGCCAGTCATTGCCGGCTTATTTTTTTATATTGTCATCTATCACAGGCTGTCACTCTTTTGGCGCCATACACTGCTGTTACTTTTGTTATCGACCTATCATTGAGCTTCTTTAGTTTTTATCTGCTTTTTTAGGAACTTTTTTTATATTTTTCAGATTCACGCTATACTGTTCCTACTGTCTTTCTGTTTTTTGGAAATAAATAGCGCTTGGCATAGTCATTGCATATTTTTTATCGCGTTGTTTTTTTAGCCGCGCAGATAAAAAAGCCCGGAAACGTTGCGTTTCCGGGCAAGCTCCAATCGCTTTATGCGAAGGAGAGACAGTCGTCGTCGAGTCGGGCTTCTTTCACCTTTTGCCCAACCTTCGACTTTCACACTTCCCTTCCTTATGGAAGGGGCCGGTAGCGAGTGGCAGCTCGCTACCGGGCTTCTTTTTTTACATCTGTTTCACTACTTTCAATTCACTCACTTCTCTGCTCTGTTTATCTCAACAGTGAGAGCACTTGTTGACCACTCTGGTTGGCTTGACTCAGCATCGCCATTCCAGCCTGCTGCAGGACGTTGGTACGTGCCAATTCCGCAGACTCGGATGCAAAGTCGGTATCCATAATACGGGAGCGCGAGGCACTGATATTTTCAGATACGTTTTGCAGGTTGGAGGCGTTGTGCTCCAGACGGTTCTGTTGTGCACCCAACTCGCTTCGACGGTTGTTGACGGCATCTAGCGCGTTATCTAGGTCGGTCAGGCTCAGGGCCTGAGTATTGGCTACTCCGGTCGCATTGCTGAAGTTGGTGTAGTTGGTCAATGAGGAGGAGACATCAGCAATCCCTACGGTGATGGTGTCTCCACTCTCCCATCCAGCCTGGATGTTAATGGTGCCACTGGTCAGCACTTCCATGCCGTTGAATTTGGTGTTGCTGAGGACGTTACCGATCTCTTGCCCCAGTACTTTTACTTCCATATCGATGTAGTCTTGCTGGGAGCTGTTCATGGTGCCGCTGTCAGACTGGATCGCTAGTTCTCGGATACGTTGCAGCATGTCGGTCACTTCGTCTAACGCACCTTCAGCGGTCTGTACGTAGGAGATGCCGTCGTTGGAGTTGCGTACCGCTTGGTTGATGCCACGAATTTGGGAGGTCATAACATCCGCAATGGACATCCCCGCCGCATCGTCTTTGGCTCGGTTGATTCTAGACCCAGAGGAGAGCCGCTCCATTGCTGTCTGGTTGGCTTCTTGGGTGGTGCTCAGTGCGCGCTGGGTATTAAGCGACGCTACATTGGTGTTGATTACTTGCATTTTATTTCACCTCTTTCTGTCTCTCCAAGCTGGATCTCTTACGGACCTTTACTGGAGTCTATTCACACTGGCAGATAGGTTTGGATACAGGGTGGCAGCCCTTTTTTTGTATCACTTCCTTTACCGCCTCCGTTTTATTTAGCGGCATTTTCTGCCGCTCCTTTACTTCTTTTTACTAATTTGTTGTTATTTATTACTACTATCACTCTGTTCTTTAAGCTTTATTTAGTAAACACTTAGATATTTATCTGTGGCTGGCACAGCTTTTGCTCTTGTATTTATTAAAGAAAACTCCCGGGGTTCACCCGGGGAAAATAACAGTCCCTTTTTTCAAGGGAGAGACAGCCGGTCCGCTTCAGGTTCTTTTTCACCTTTTCCTGTTGCGGATTTTCACACAGCCTTCTTCTAGAAGGCTTGACCAGATGGGTCATGGCAGTGACCCTCTCGTCTTTTTTCTCTTTCACACTCCTCTTGTTGATCTTTACTTAGATCTTTTTAGGCTCTTTATTTCCTGATTATTTATTTCCCGGCTCTTTATTTGAGCAGGCTGAGGATCTGTTGTCCGCTCTGGTTGGCTTGACTGAGCATCGCCATTCCGGCCTGTTGCAGTACATTGGTACGTGCCAGCTCCGCTGACTCCGCTGCAAAGTCGGTATCCAGAATACGGGAGCGCGAGGCGCTGATGTTTTCAGATACGTTGCGTAGGTTGGAGGCGTTGTGCTCTAGACGGTTCTGTTGTGCACCCAGCTCACTTCGGCGGTTGTTGACGGCATCCAGTGCCGTGTCCAGGTCGGTCAGACCCAGCGCTTTGGCATTGGCCACACCGGTGGCGTTACTGAAGGTGGTGTAGTTGGTCAAGCTTGCAGAGATGTCACTGGCACCTACGGTGATGGTGTCTCCACTCTCCCATCCGGCTTGGATGTCGATGGTGCCGCTGGTGAGGATGTGCAT
>JABHIC010000201.1 GCA_018671205.1 Gammaproteobacteria bacterium | reverse complement strand
TTCTTTTATAATCTTGCATTTAATATGGGAATCGATGAAATTAACCACTATCTGGCCCAATTCGGTTTTGGCACAGCGACGGGGACCGATATCAGTGGAGAACAGCCCGGTGTCCTCCCCTCACGCGAATGGAAACAGATCCATCGGGAGGAGCCGTGGTACCCGGGAGAGACCCTCAGTGTAGGTATTGGCCAAGGCTTCTTTACCATCACCCCCCTGCAGCTTGCCTCGGCCATCGCCACTTTAGCCAACCAGGGACAGCGGATGCAACCTCATCTACTCTACGCAACCCAGGGCGTAGGGGTCACAAACCCTCAGCTTCAACCCTACCAGCCACTCAACCAGGTTGAGATCCAACAGCAGGAAAATTGGGCTCATGTCTATGAATCGATGCGCCGTGTGGCTCACAGCAGACATGGCACCGCCAGAAAAATTGGCAAAAATTCCAAATACTCTATTGCCGGTAAGACCGGAACCGCACAGGTCTATACTGTAAAACAGGGGGACCAATATGATGAGGCGAGTCTACCGGAGCATCTGCGTGACCATGCCCTGTTTGTCGCCTTTGCCCCACAGGAGGAGCCAGAGATTGCGATCGCTGTGATCATCGAAAATGGGGGGCATGGTGGCTCTGTGGCCGCACCGATTGCGAAAAAAATTATGGACCGTTATCTACTGGAGCAGCACGGATGAGCATCACCGATCAGACCCGCAGAAAAGTCTCTCTCGCCAGCCAGCTCCATATCGACCTGCCACTATTGAGTGGGCTACTGTTTATCAGTCTGTTCGGACTACTCATTATCTATAGTGCGAGTGGGGAGGATAACGCCATGTTAACCCGCCAGCTAACCCGCCTCTCCATCGCTTTTGTAATCCTCTTCGTCAGCGCCCAGATCCCCCCTCACTGGCTAAAAATTATCACCTTCTGGCTCTTTATTATCGGTCTGATCATGCTGATCGCGGTACCTCTGGTGGGTGAGTCCCATAAAGGGGCTCAACGCTGGCTCAATTTTGGGGTCATCCTGGTTCAACCCTCTGAGATGATGAAGCTGATTATCCCAATGATGGTAGCGGGCTACCTCTCGGAACAGCACCTTCCTCCGGTACCCAAACAGCAGATCATAGCCGCACTCCTGATTATTGTTCCGGTGCTACTGATTGCCAAGCAGCCCGATCTGGGTACCTCTCTGCTGATTGCCAGCTCCGGTTTCTTTGTTCTCTTCCTTGCGGGAATATCCTGGCGAGTCATTGGGGGTCTACTGCTCTCAGCGGCTGCGCTGCTCCCTCTGCTCTGGTTCTACCTGATGAAGCCCTATCAGAAGCAGCGGGTGATCACATTTCTCAACCCGGAGAGTGATCCAAGAGGCAGTGGCTACCACATTATTCAATCCAAAATTGCCATCGGCTCAGGCGGTGGATTTGGCAAAGGGTGGCTCAACGGTACCCAGTCCCAACTGGAGTTTCTTCCCGAACGCCATACCGATTTCATCTTTGCGGTGCTGGCCGAGGAGTTTGGGTTATTGGGCGTACTGCTGCTCTTCATCCTCTACCTCTTCATCATCTTTCGGGGACTCTATATCGCCATCCAGGCACAAGAGAGCTATACCCGCCTCTTGGCTGGTGGTATCACCATGATCTTTTTTACCTACTTTTTTGTCAATGTAGGAATGGTGAGCGGACTCCTGCCTGTCGTGGGGCTACCGTTACCCCTGGTGAGCTATGGAGGCACCTCAATGGTGACATTGATGGCCGCGTTTGGCATTCTAATGTCAATACAGACCCACCGACGGTTACTCGATCAATAATAAGTAGGTAAAATAGACCTGACCATGAAAATAACCACACTCCTGTTATCTACCCTGCTCTTTAGCACC
Organism: Gammaproteobacteria bacterium; assembly: GCA_018671205.1. GTDB lineage: Bacteria > Pseudomonadota > Gammaproteobacteria > Thiopontia. The sequence continues at coordinate 11,829 of JABHIC010000201.1, read as the reverse complement.
CCTCTCCGCGCGGAGGAGCCTTCGCCTCCCCCTGAAACCACTGCCCCTCCTCCACTCCTCTCTGAGCGAGAGAATGTGCAACGTTTTATCGAGCGGATGGTGAGCCGGCACCAGTTTGAACGTGAGGCCCTCACCACACTGCTCAACCAGCTCAGCCTGCGTGAGAAGAAGGTGAGCCCAAAGACCTCTGACAAACAGCGCAAGAAAAAAATGGATAACCCGGCGGAGTCCAGACCCTGGGCCGAATACCGGGGTAAACATGTCAAACCGGGCATCATTCGCAAAGGGGTCACCTTCTGGCAGCAACATCGTGAGACCCTGGCTCGTGCCGAACGAGAGTATGGAGTACCCGCCCATATTATTGTGGGAGTACTGGGGGTGGAGACCCGCTATGGCGGTTATATGGGCAAAAACCCGGTGATCAATGCACTGGCCACTTTTGCCTTCAACTACCCCAAACGGGAGCGCTTCTTCAGCGCTGAACTGGAGGAATTTCTGCTCTTCTCCCGCGAGGAGAAACAGGACCCTTATAGCTACCTGGGCTCCTATGCCGGCGCTATGGGGATGCCACAATTTATGCCCAGCAACTATCGCAAGCTGGCCGTCGACTACAACGGGGATGGAAAGAAGGATATCTGGCACACCCCGGATGATGCGATTGGCAGCATTGCCAACTATCTTAACCACCACGGTTGGGAAAGTGGGGCCCCCATTGCAACCCAGGCCCGTTATCAACCCGTAGCTGCAGCCAGCGAACAGACGGTTGCCACAGGAGACTCACTCTGGAGTATCGCCAAGAGGGTACAGAGCCATAGCGGGGGGTCAATGGGAGGCGTCATGAGTCAGATCCAACAGCTCAACCCCAATGCCTTTATCGCCAACAACCCCAACCAGCTCAAACTGGGAGAGAAACTGAGGCTACCTACCCCCGCCAAGCCCGGCTACCACCACCTGATTCTGAAAAAATTGCGCCCCAAGTATCAGGTCGGGCAGATTCTTGAGAATGGGTTTGAGATTGACCCAGACTATCCTACCAAGGCCAAGGCACTACTGCTGGAGCTAAAAGGGGAGCAGGGGCTGGAGCACTGGGTTGCCCTGCATAATTTCTATGTCATCTCTCGCTATAATCCGCGCACTCTCTATACCATGGCGGTATTCCAGCTGGGAGAGGAGATCCGCAAGAGCTACACCGACAGCTTGCCTCAGAGCCCCTCAGTGGGCTGATAAAATATGACCTCACATCATCTACCCACCATCTTCTCAGTCGCTCTGGCCACCCTGCTACTCAGCGGCTGTGAGACCCTGACCCACCTCGCCTCCCTGGCCACCTCACAGGTGGGCTCCACCACCCCCTCCAGGCTGCTTGCCACCCCGGATGCGGTTCCAAAACGGGAGCCGCGCTGCAAATATGGCAACATGGCCTCCTATACCGTTAAGGGTAAGCGCTACCGCCCAATGCGCAGCGCAACAGACTTTACCGAAAAGGGGATCGCCTCCTGGTATGGCCCCAACTTCCAGGGCAAACCCACCTCCTGCATGGAGAAATATGACATGTACCAGATGAGTGCTGCACATAAAACCCTACCGCTCCCCAGCTATGTAGAGGTGACCAATCTGGAGAACAACAGAAAGGTAGTGGTGCGAGTCAATGACCGTGGCCCATTCCATGAGGGGCGTATCATTGACCTCTCCTACACCGCAGCCTGGAAACTGGACCTCATCAAAAAGGGGACCGCTCAGGTCTCTATTCGGGTTCTTCCTACGGGATCACGGTGAGGCAGGCCAGCACCTCCAAAACGATTTAACCTAGTGCTCCGACAACCTTGTTAAAACAGCTACAATATAACCAGTTAATCCCTCTCCCCAACAACGAAACACTCCACAACCAATGGATTCCCAGATGAAACGCACCCTCCCCCTCTTGCTACTTCTGCTCTTCACCACAGCACTCAGTGCAGCACCGCGCATTATCCCCAAGGCACCCTCTGTCGCTGCCAGTGCTCACATCCTGATGGATTTCGACAGCGGAAGAATTATCACCGAGGGCAATAGCCACGAGCCGCTGGCACCCGCCAGTCTGACCAAGATCATGACCTCCTATGCCATCTTCAGTGAGCTCAAACAGGGGCATATTACGCTGGATGATGAGGCGACCATCAGTGAGAAGGCATGGCGCACCGGGGGCTCCAAAATGTTTATCGAGGTGGGCAAAAAAATCAGTGTCAACAACCTGATGAAGGGGATGGTGATCTCCTCTGGTAATGATGCCAGTGTCGCCCTGGCAGAACATATCGGTGGTGCCGAGGAGACCTTTGCCGAGCTGATGAATCAGTACTCCGAGATCCTGGGAATGAAGGAGAGCCACTTCAAAAACGCCACCGGTATGCCCGCTGAAGATCACTACACCAGTGCCAGCGATATGGCAATTCTGACTCAGGCCCTGATCCGGGATTTCCCGGAGTACTACCCGCTATACGCAGAAAAAGAGTTCATCTTTGGCAAAGAGCTGAAGAGTGGTAAGCCGATCAAGCAGAAAAACCGTAACAAACTGCTCTGGCGGGATGAGAGTGTTGATGGGCTGAAGACCGGCTATACCGAGGCGGCGGGCTACTGCCTGGTCGCCTCTGCGCAACGTGAGGGGATGCGGCTGATCTCTGTGGTATTGGGCACCAAGAGTACCGAGGCTCGTGCTCAGGAGACCCAAAAACTCCTCAACTTCGGCTTCCGTTTTTATCAGACCCAGACCATTGCCACCCCCAGTGAGCCACTGGCCACCCCCACTGTATGGAAAGGAACCCAAACGGTTCTACCCGTTGGGGTCGAACAGCCTCTCTCCATCACCCTGGGACGCAACCAGTTCAAAGAGCTCAACTCAGAGATCGCCCTGGATGAGCCACTGCTACAGGCCCCCATTGAACAGGGGGACGTGGTAGGGCATGTTCTCTTTAGCGTTGAGGGAAAGACCGTTGCCGAGGCTCCACTGGTTGCACTCGAGGCTATAGAACCGGCGGGGTTGTGGAAAAACTTGGTCGATAGCGTCAAACTCTGGTTCCAGTAACTCTGGCCACAACGGAGCATCCCCATCTCTACTGTCTACCTCAATGGTCAATTTCAGCCGATTGAGTCTGCTACGATCTCGGTGCTGGATCGGGGATTTCTCTTTGGCGACGGTGTCTATGAGGTCATTCCTGTCTATGGAGGCCGCCCGTTCCGGCTCGATGAACATCTGCAAAGGCTGGAGAATAGCCTCGCTGAGGTACGGATTCCCAACCCTCACCAGCGCGACGGGTGGTCAAAAATTCTCTCTGAGCTGATTCACAAGAATGAGGGGGGCGATCAATCCCTCTATCTACAGGTGACCCGTGGCGTCGCCCCCAGAGATCACCACTTCCCAGAGCTGACCAACCCCACCCTGTTCATGATGAGTAATCCTCTGACCGGTACCCCCACCTCCATCCTACAGCATGGTATTGCGGCGGTTACGGAGACTGACAGCCGCTGGAGTCGCTGCAACATCAAATCGATCAACCTGTTGGCCAATGTACTGCACCGCCAACATGCGCTAGACCGGGGTGCCAAGGAGTCTATTCTGATTCGACAAGGGGAGGTCACCGAAGGGGCCGCCAGTAATGTATTTGTCGTCCTCGAAGGGACCATTCTAACTCCCCCCAAAAGTCACTATCTACTCCCCGGCGTTACCCGTGACCTCGTCCTAGAGCTGGCTCAACAACAGGGGCTGCACCCACAAGAGTCCGCTATCAGTGAGCAACAGCTCGCTGCCGCAGAGGAGATCTGGGTCACCAGCTCAACCAAAGAGGTGGTGCCGGTTACCCAACTCAACCATGCGCCGGTTGGGGAGGGGATACCCGGTCTGGTCACCCTGCAGATCCACCGCCACCTACAAACCTTCAAACAGCAGTTCCGGGCAGAATCCCCATCTCCCGCCCACTAATTTTGGTACCGTAAAAGCCATGAAGAGTCCTGATGACAGCAACGACAATAGCCCGCAAGAAAAACAGCAAGAGCATCCAGAGACGCTACTGGAGTTCCCATGCCCCTTTGCCATCAAGGCAATGGGCAAGGCGGGAGATGACTTTGATGCCCATGTCGCTGCTCTGGTGCGCAACCATGTACCTCAATTGGGGGAAGGGGCGGTCAGGAGCCGCCCCAGCAAGAAGGGAAACTACCTGGCGGTAACGGTCACCATCACCGCCACCAGCAAGCAGCAGCTGGATGCCATCTATTTCGACCTGACAGCGGATGAGCGGATTGTAATGGCACTGTGATCATTTTGCGAAGACGTGGCAGGGTTCCCTATGAACCCACCTGGCGGGAGATGCAGCAGTTTACCGCATCGCGAAACGCAGAAACCCCGGATGAGCTCTGGCTTGTTGAACACCCTCCGACCTTCACTCAGGGACGTGCCGGTAAGGCAGAACACCTGCTCCACCCCGGAGAGATTCCGGTAGTGGCGATCGACCGTGGTGGTCAGGTCACCTATCACGGACCGGGGCAGCTGATACTCTATACCCTGATTGACCTTAGCCGCAGGAATCTCGGTGTACGCGTACTTGTCAGCGCACTGGAGCAGAGCATTATCCAGCTACTGCTGGGGTATGGAATCGAGGCGGTGGCGCAGAGAGAAGCTCCCGGTGTCTATATCAATGGCGCAAAAATTGCCGCTGTGGGGCTACGCATCCGTAGAGGATGCAGTTTTCATGGCGTTAGCCTCAACCTGGAGATGGATCTGGAACCCTTTAACCGCATCAACCCTTGTGGTTACCAGGGGCTGCCCATCACCCAACTCAGTGAATGGATCACCCCCCCGCTTCGGTCTGAGATCGAGAGCACGCTGATCAAGCTGCTGCTAGAGCAATTGGGGTACAATCCGGATCTTCTACAGATAGCCTCCCAAGGGCACCCCAACACAGACTCTCTAACTGACACTCTAAATGAGCCAAAATAGCCGCACAGAACGGGCTGCCGAAAAGGTATCACGTATCCCTATCAAGGTGGCTCCCACCATAACCCCACTGCGCAAACCCCGCTGGATTCGTGCCAAGGTTCCCAGTGGGAGAGGGGTCGCCAGAATTCGTAAACTGCTGCGTGAGGGGGAGCTCCATAGCGTCTGTGAAGAGGCGGCTTGCCCTAATCTCGGTGAGTGTTTTTCACACGGAACAGCCACCTTTATGATCCTTGGTGAACACTGCACCCGCCGCTGCCCCTTCTGTGACGTTGCGCATGGAACGCCACTACCTCCCAGTGAGCGTGAGCCCCAACAACTCGCAGAGGCTGTGGCCACCCTGGGGTTACGCTACGTGGTGATTACCTCAGTAGATCGGGATGACCTGCTGGATGGCGGAGCCGCCCATTTTGCGGCCTGCATCGCTGCAACCCGCAGCCACTCTCCCGCTATTCAGGTTGAGATTCTAACCCCGGACTTCCGTGGCCGGGAGTCACAGGCGATCAATATTTTGACCGCTACCCCACCAGATATCTTTAACCATAATCTGGAGACCGTACCTCGCCTCTACCCACAGTGCCGCCCCGGTGCCCACTACGAGGGGTCGTTGCGGCTGCTACAGGCCTTTGCATCCGCAAATCCATCCATCCCCACCAAATCCGGTCTTATGGTCGGGCTTGGAGAGCAGCCGGAGGAGATCTATCAGGTGATGGAGGATCTGCGCAGACATGGGGTTACGCGCATTACACTGGGACAATACCTACAGCCCAGTCGACACCACCTGCCGGTAGAGCGCTATCTCACCCCAGATGAGTTTGAGGCACTTCGAACCAACGGGGAGGCGATGGGGTTTAGCCATATCGCCAGTGGCCCGATGGTACGCTCCTCCTACCATGCCGATCTACAGGCTGCGGGTAAGCGCATAAAGTAGATTGCCTATCGAGGTAATTGCAAAACTCCCCAACTACGACACAATTTCTTCCGGCTCACTAAAGAGGTGAGTGAGCGAATATTTATCACAACATCCATCTGCCCATAAACAATATCTATCAAGTATACGTACTATTGCGTATGTCATGAAGATCATGATTAGCGGAGAATAACCCTATACTTTATGGAGGATAGTATGGAATCAATGAATCTGCCTGAAGAAGGCAAAGAGATGGCTCGGGTATCAAAGGTGATGCAAGCTATTAGTCACCCATTGAGATTAAAAATTATTGATGCCGTGGGTGCTCAGGAGAAGATGGTTACACACATCATGAAAGAGGTGGGCTCTAGTCAGAGCAATATCTCTCAGCACGTAGAGGTGCTACGAAAGGTGGGCATTTTGCAGTCCAGAAGAGAACGAAACCGCATCTACTGTTCGGTTTCCGATCAGCAGGTACTGCAAATTCTTTCAAGTGCAAAAGAGTGTTTCTGTGGGGATAACCAAACTCCAGAGACTCTCTCCCTGCATTAACCTGGAATCCTCCAATCCACCATTAACTCAATGGTGAGCTAAAACAAAAAACCCCGGAAGCATCTGATGCCTCCGGGGTTTTCGGTCTGAACCGCTACATTTCCCTAAGGATCAGTCAGCAAATGTATTGGAGGTGATATTCTCATACCAACTCAATGCATAATCGACCTCACGGGCACGGTGAGCAGCATTTCTCTTGTCTCCGCTAGGGGTCAAGCCACCAGACATCTTCTGAATTTTGGAGCCATCTTCGCGCAACTTGTAGATTGCAGCAACGGAGATACCGTCCTTGGGTTCAAAAGAGATCACACTATAGCAGGTGTTGACGTAGGCGGGAGAGCCCGGCGCATGGCCGTTAAGCTGTGCAACAATACCCGCAGCACAAACCTTGGCCTGAGAGGAGGCTGCATAGCCTGATTTTGGCATACCCTTGGCCTTACTGGCATCACCAAGAATGTGGATATTCTTGCGCATGGTGGACTCAAAAGTGAGCAGGTCAACTGGACACCAGCCAGAATCATCTACCAAACCCGCAGTAAAGGCGATCTCCCCCGCTTTCTGATCAGGAATAATATTGATCACATCAGCAGAAAACTCCTCAATCTCAGCAGAGACCGTATTAGAGTCTGGATCAACCGCCTCAATAGCTCCCCCTTCAGCACCCTTCACCCAGGTAATCAGAGAGTCTTCCGTACCGTATCCGTAGTGAATTCTCCATCCTTCAGTAAAGAGGCCAAACTTGGAGAATTTATCCTTAGGATCCAGAACGATAACCTTGGATTTCGGCTTATTCTTTTTGAGGTAGCCAGCAACCAGGCTGGTACGCTCATAAGGGCCGGGAGGGCAGCGGAAAGGGTTGCGTGGTGCACCGATAATAACGGTACCTCCATCCTTCATTGAGGTCAGCTGATCATGAAACAGCTGAGTCTGCTTACCCGCTTTCCAGGCATGGGTGACTGAGGTATTGGCAACCTCTTCATTATGGCCCTCGACAAACTTGAAGCCAACACCAGGGGAGACGATGCAGCGGTCAAAAGCAAGTGTCTTACCACCCGCTGTCTTTACCGCATTATCATCAATGCCGACCACACGATCAATAACGACATTGATTCCCTCTGCCTTCAGTCCATCATAGCCGTGAGCCAGATAGTCAAGCTCACGTTCACCAACAACCACAAAGTTGCTCATAAAGCAGGTCATGTAGGTTGCGTTGGCCTCAACCAGGGTAACATCAATGGAGGGGTCAGCCTTCTTGAGGTAGCGTGCGGCAGTTGCTCCGCCCATACCACCTCCAACCACGACAACACGAGCCTTGGCAGCAGAGGCTGAAGGGGTGTAGAGACTGAATCCTGCAGCGGCCGCACCTAATGTGCCACCCGATACCTTGAGAAAGTTTCTACGGTTAAAATGTTTTGTACTCATCTTCTCTTCTCCTCCTTATTTTTGGCTACCGTAATAACTGACAACAGCGTCCAGTCCGGCATGACCCTCATTGGCCAGCAGCTGATCCAGTTTTTTCTTCATCTTACGGCCTACAGCGCGGTCACCATTGATGAAATCTTGCAAGGTGTAGTGGAGATATGGATTCCACTGTCCCGCAAGGATGCCTGAGTCATCTGTGGCATCAGCACCACCATCATGGTGACATTTCTCACAATATTTATTGTGTAGACTCTCCCCTTTTGCAAGAGTGGCTGCATCAGCACTCTGCTCGGCACTACCATACTCTATCCCTGCGTAGTACTTCGACATAGCGACAATTTCTTCATCCGTATAGCCTTTAGCGACACGGCCCATAACGGTGGACTTGGTATCACCATCACTGAACTCTTCCATCGCCTCAATCAGATAATCCTCCGACATCCCTGCAATAGAGGGGGTGGCGGGCCCTTGACTGATACCATCGGTACCGTGACATCCCTCACAGGTGCTTGCCAACATGGCTCCAGATGCGCCCGAGATGACCTTGGGTTTAGCTTTAGGGGCTGCTTTTTTTGCAACAACCTTAGTGGCTGTGGGTTCCGCAGGCTGCTGAGTAGTAGCACAGCCGACCATAATGGCAGCGGAAAGTGCTGTGACTGCAAACGTCTTCAGTTGCATTAATTGATCCTCCTTATTATTGTGATCATTATTATAAGGGGCTAAAACCATCCCCTAATTATTCAGTGCTATACCCCCAGCTCCTCTCTACTTCTCTCCAATAGTGATTAGCTGATTCAGGAGACAACTTGAATAGTAGGCATTCTTTCATAAGAAGCGTTACTGCTGCAACAACTCTTTTTTATTAGTAGGGTTATTTAGCGTACTCCGCGAAGATAGAGCTTCTCAAAGAGCAGCTTGGCCCAGTGAAACAGAGGGGTCTTGAAGAGAAAGGTCCGTTTCATGTCTCGATAGACCAGTACTCCGGTTGAGATGGAGTCCACAATACAGACCAGCTCCACTTTGAAGTGGTGCTGAGCAGGTCTCCCGGCAATATCGGAAAGCATATTTTTTACCGCTGCCTCTGCCTGCAGGTCTGCCATGTGAGCCTGTTTTGGCATCCACTCCGGTCCTGGAAAGCTGCCACTGTCTCCAGCAACGTAGATGTGCTCCGCCCCACCGACACGTCCGCCCTGATCGGCAACAACAAAGCCACCGGCAGAGAGAGGCAGGCCCGAATCGGCCAGCCATGCAGGGCCGGTGAGCCCCGGCATGAAGAGGGTGAGCTGGCTCTCAAATTCGCCCCCTTCGGTGATTACACGGTTTTCAGCAAACCCTTTCATCTTATGACCCAGATGAGTCTCAATGCCCCGTTTATCCATCTCTCGCAGCAGCCCTTTTACCGCCTTGGGCCCCATACGTTTACCTGGCTCTGCTGCGGGACTGAAGAAGATTAACTTAAACTGCTCTCTGCGCCCCTGTCTACGCAGCAGGGTATCAATTCCATAGAGAAACTCAAAAACAGGCCCGCCACGCATGGCTGATGGCTCTTTCGGGTTTCCTCCAAAGCCCATTGCAATGGTTCCCCCTTCCATTGCCGCAAGCCGGTCACGAATTTTTTCTCCCGCAGAAATTCCATCGCAGGGGATGATGACATGCTCTTTGATCCCGGGGAGCTTCTGGATAAAGCGAGCACCACTGGCAATTAGCAGGCGGTCATAGTGGATGGAGCCGGTATCGGACAGTACCTGCTGCTCTTCCTGATTAAGGCCCGTGACAGTTGCTGCCTGGAAGCGGACATTGAAGCGGGCAAAGAAGTTTTCCAGCGGTACCTCCAGATCTTCGCGGTCACGCATGCCAGAGGGGATCCAGATCGTACTGGGCAGATAGGAGAATATTGCACGGGGTGCAACCATCGTAATCAGGCCGGTAAAGCGGTTTTTACGAAGTGTCTTGACTGCGGTGAGTGCGGCAAAACCTGCACCAAGAATGACAATCTGTTCCTGTGGGGTATCCATAATTAGTATCTCAGATTATTCGGCTATTCGAAAATAATGGGTTTAATGGTCTGCTCAAAGATAGAGGGCATCAGTTGACCACGATGAATGTAGCGAATGATACCACTGCGATCAATCACTACTGAGTAGGGGAGAACCTGATCGTGATTCCCCCAATGGCTCATCATCTCTGCATCGGTGGCCAGTAGAACCGGATAGTTGATCTGCATTGCGGCAGTCTCCTTTATGATCCGTTCCGGCTCGTCAATACCGACACCAATAATCTGAAAGCGGTCCTTACCATAGGTTTGTTGGTATTCAATAAATTCTGGAATTTCTCGTTTGCAGGGAGGGCACCAGGTGGCCCAGAAGTTGAGTAGAATGGTTTTTCCTTTCCAGTCACTGATGGTGTGAGTCACCCCTTGCGTATCTTGCATCGATAGAGAAGGAAGATCCCAGGCATTGACTGTGGCACTGTTGCTCTCTTGCAGATCAACTTGCGGGGCAGAACGCTCCTCTCTCTGCTCTACAGGGGCAACCACTTCACTCCCACCCCAATCCACACCTAATTTAAACAACAGCAGCATAGCAACCGAGAGCGCCGTCAGATAGAGGACAAGGGTAAAGGGGTGGTACTCTGTAAGCCACTGTTGCAACAATTTTTTAATGGAATTCATATTGGTTATTCTATGATTTGATAAAGAGAAGATCCCACACCCCATGCCCAAGTCGCAGCCCTCTTTTTTCGAATTTAGTAATGGGCCGTTCTACGGGTCGAGGAGAAAATTGACCACTACCCGCCTGGTTCTGAAAGCCGGCTGTGGTTGAAAGCAGTTTCATCATCCATTGGGCATACTCCTCCCAGTCGGTAGCAAGGTGGAAACAGCCCCCGCTCTTGAGTCGGCTCTGGATCAGCTCAATAAAGGGAGGCTGTACAATGCGGCGTTTGTGGTGGCGCTTCTTGTGCCAGGGATCAGGAAAAAACAGCATCACTGAATCGAGGCTGTTGGGTGGAATTTGTTGCGACAGCACCTCAACGGCATCCTGCTTCAGTAGCCGGACATTGTCTACTCCATTTTTATCGATCCGGTCCAGCAGGTGCCCAACTCCGGGGCGGTGAACCTCAATGCCCAAAAAATCCGAGTTGGGGTCGGCAAGTGCCAGCTCCAGTAGACTGTCGCCCATTCCAAACCCAATCTCCAGATGAAGGGGGGCTTCACGATTAAAGAGCTGCTGTGGCTGAATCAGGACAGCCGTATCAACTCCGTAACGGTGCCAAAGCCGGTCAAGCGCAGACCGTTGACTGCGAGTTATTCGCCCCTCACGACGAACAAAAGAGCGGATTGGACGCGTTATATTCATAGCTACGACAGAGGCAAGACGGCTAATGGGGTACCTCTTTCCTCAAAGAGAGAGACCATCCAGTGGAGAAGAGGCGCTGGCATATGCCTTTTTAGCCATCCTTCCGGCAAGGAAGGCCTCACGTCCCGCCTCAATTCCCTTTTTCATTGCAGAGGCCATCAGTACAGGCTTTTTAGCAGCAGCAATCGCGGTATTCATCAGAACACCGTCACATCCCAGCTCCATCGCAATGGCCGCATCAGAGGCGGTGCCAACCCCGGCATCCACCAGAATGGGAACCGTGGCGTTTTCGATAATCAGGCGAATATTGTGTGGGTTGCGAATACCAAGACCTGAGCCAATCGGTGCAGCCAGTGGCATCACCGCAACACACCCCATCTCCTCCAGCCGTTTGGCAATCAGGGGGTCATCGGAGGTGTAGACCATCACTTTAAAACCATCCTCAACCAATGTTTTGGTAGCCTCAAGGGTTGCGGTAATATCAGGAAATAGTGTCTTTTGATCGCCAAGCACCTCCAGCTTGACCAGATTGTGTCCATTCAGTAGCTCACGAGCCAGACGACAGGTACGAACCGCATCCTCTGCCGTAAAACAGCCCGCAGTATTAGGAAGAATTGTATATTTTT
>JABHIC010000200.1 GCA_018671205.1 Gammaproteobacteria bacterium | reverse complement strand
GCTTTGAGGCTGTTCGCCAACTGCTGAATAGTTACGGCCCGGATGCTGATATCAATATCGGGGTGATCTTCTTTGACGATAGCGCTGAGGTTGCCGTTTCACTCAGAGCGTTGTCCACCGCAAGAATGAATATCCTGCTTAACCTGGCAAGCCACTCTACCCCCTCTGGCGGGACTGCGATTGGTGATGCTATTGCTGCTGCCAGTGCAGAGTTAAGCACCAATGGGCGTACAGGTTCATCGCATGTTATCGTTCTCTTTTCTGATGGACAAAATGGAAGTGGATCTGATCCGGTTTCTGCGGCACAGGCAGCTGCGGCGGATTCCGTGGTGAACGTGGTTGGTCTGGGTTCAGACAGCTCCTTCTCATCAGAGATGCAGTCGATTGCAACAGCCGGTGGCGGTGACTTTCTATCGGCCAGCCAGCCTTCTCAGCTGATCAGCCTATTCAGCAGCGCGACAACCGTTGGTATTGCCTCGGTAGGTATTGAGAACACCACAAGTGGGCTCACGGTACCTCTCGTGAGTATCACCTCCGGAAGTTTCTCCGGTTCAGTCGATCTTCAGGATGGAGATAATATTATCTCTGTTACTGCGACAGATACCAGCGGAATGACCACGACCAGTCAGGTTACTGTTAACAGAACCTCAACCACCCCTCCTCCAGTGGCTGAGCGCAGAACCAAACTGCGTCCACAGGTGTTGATGGCGGGTTTTGATCCGATGCTGCTTGATATTACGGATACGAGTTTTAGAGTGGTGTCACTGGTTCGTGAAGGGACTAACTCGATCAACAGTGTTTCTGTCGAAGAGAATACCGGCTCTTTCTCCATTGGAATGACGAATGATGGCAGTATATCCAATGGTGACCAGGTCTACTCACTGGGGTATACCTTCACCAGAGGCTCCATCCCTATGGGTACGCCACTAGCGAATCTCTTTGGCAGTGCTGAAGGCGAGTATAAGGTCTCGGTGACCGACAGTGCTTACAGTACCCACTCATTCCCCAGTCTTGAGTATGGGAATAACATGGATGTAACCGTACCTGCACTGGCAGCCACTGCCTCTTACACCACCAGTGGTGCGAAGCGTAATAAACCACAGGCCATCATGGTTGGTTTTGATCCAATTCTGTTGGACTATGCCGATACCAGCTTTGACGTAAAAGCGATGGTAAGAGCGGGAACTCTCCCTGTACAAGGGGTTTCACTGAAGAACGGCGGTGGTTTTGCAATGGCAATGACCAAGGATAGTGATTTGGCGAATGGGGATGAGATGTATAAGGTGACCTACGTGTTTAGCCGTGGTAGCTTCCCATCTGGCTCATTCCGTGACCTTTTTGGAAATGCGTTTGAGGGCGAGTTTGTGGTAGAGGTAACGGATACCGCACAGCAGACACACCAGTTCCCTGCGCTTGAGGTGGGCAACTATCCTGCAATGTAATAAATGCAATCTATTGTAACTATAGCATTAGTCTCACTGTTAACCCTGTCAGCCACAGAGGTTGTGGCTGACAAGGTTGATGTTGAGCTGGTAGGTGTCTCAATTTTAGGGCGTAACCATCGTGCCATTGTTGAGGTTGATGGGGCCACACACTCCGTTCAGCAAGGTGATCAGATTGCTGGGTACCGGGTCGATGAGATAACCGCTCGATCCGTGAGGTTGAAGGATCAAGAGAGTCAGGAGCTCTTACTGGAGCTGAAAACCAGAACGGCGATTCCAAAGCTGGAAGAGAGTAGAGATGAGCGGCAACAGGTAGAACGGGCAGATCCACAACAGCCCTATGAAAATCCAAAAGTACTCTACACCCCCCCTCCACCTGTAAAGATTGGCGAAGGGGTCTATCGGGGCAATCCGGTTTTTGTTGATGAGGCCGATGTACCACCAGGTTACAAGAGGGTTCGCTCTTTTCTCGGAGACTATATCGTTAAGGAGTAATAAGTAGATGATAATGAAGATGAATAAACGCATAAGGCACTCCATGCCTTATGCGTTTTTATTGATGGTGTCTCTGCCTGCCACGGCGTTTATGCCGTTCATGGGTGGGGAGGGAGCAGCAAACAACAACCCCGTACAGCTTACGCTTCACTGTTCCGATGCGGTCTGGAAAAAGGATGGCTCTACCTCGGTAAATTGCAAAGCAGAGAGCTATAACCGCTCCTCTCAAGAGGAGGTCGGGGAGTTTCGTATTGCACCGGTCGCAATCAATGGAAGGATTGATTTCGAAAATATTCAACTGGTAGATAAGCAATCTGAACAACCACACACCTTTCTGGTGTATCCGGAAATTAAGCTTCAAGCGGGCAAGAAAAAGGTTTGGGAGGTCGATCTCCATCTACCAGAAGGAAGTAAGAGAGAGAGTGTGGGTATTCAGCTGATCTCCCTTTTTACCCCAAAGGTGGACAAAAATAGAATCTCTTCCGCATTCCATCTTGTTCATGCACCGTAAGGTTATGCAGGAACTTATGAGACGATTAATGCCATTGCTGTAGGTAATGCTAATACTTATATGAAACCGGAGTGTGGGAATGTTTGGAAAGAAAATAAGTAATACTCTTGGGCTAATCACCATAACAGCCACACTACTGTTGAGTGTCGGGGGGCGTGCAGCTGCAGGTGATATCCCCTGGAAAGAGGATGTGTTTGAGCAGATCAGTGTGGATGCAAATATCCAGGATGTTTTGCGTACCGTTATTAGACGAAATGGGCAAGGTGTCATCTTTCGCCCCGGTGTTGAGGGGGAGGTGACGTTTGAGTTTATCAATATGCCACTGCAAGCGGCATTTAATAAACTGATAGAAGAGAATGGTCTGGACTTCAGTTTTGATGAAGCGACCAGTATGGTTACCATCTTTCCTTTTCAGGAGATGAAGAGGTCTCGTCTCTTTATTACTCCCCGGTTTATGTCACTGGAGGAGGTTAAATCTGCGACCAAGCGATTCCACATGGATCGTGAGGCCGATATGATTTTTGATGCAGAAAGCGGCTCAATTCTATTGAGTGGATCGCCCGAGGCGGTCAGAGATGTAGGGGGGTTGTTACGTCCCACTTTATATGAGCCCAGAATGGCTGATTCGTACCAATTTAATTTAGGATGATCAGTTTTTATAGTCCTCAATTGTTATGGGACAAAATCATAGTTATGCTTAGAAAGG
>JABHIC010000024.1 GCA_018671205.1 Gammaproteobacteria bacterium | reverse complement strand
TCCCCCGTTTTCTGTCCAACGATTGGGGGTAGGTTCAATCAGCAGGTGTTGGAAGAGGAGGGTTACCAGGTGGTAACCGCATACAGTGCTGAAGAGGCACTGGATGTTGCCATGCGCGAACAACCGGATATCGGGCTGCTTGATTTCAATTTGCCTGATTTTACCGGAGAGGAGCTGACCCGGCGTCTGCTTGCCCATCCAGTGACACAGAATATGGTGATATCTATCTTTTCTGGTTACACCGATATCACGCGGAAATCTCTGGATGCCGGTGCAGTGGATATGATCAGCAAAGACAGTCCAGAGGAGCTGTTTCTGCTCAGAATAGACGCATTGAAAAGAAGGGTACTCAGTGACCGGGAAAAGAGGAGCAGGCCTCCTTCAGAGGCGGCTGCTCAACCCCTCTCTGAAGTGAAGCAGGTTCCCCCTTTTAAGGTTCTTTTTGTGGACGATTCCAAGTTTGTCCGCAGTGCCTATCAGGCCATGCTGGAGGAGTCCGGTTGTGAGGTGGTTGCTGCAGAGAGTATGACAGAGGCGTTGAGCGTGGCACGTAATGAACGCCCAGATCTTGCAATTGTTGACTTCTATATGGAGGGTGGTAACGGGGATGAGTTGACCCGTGAGTTGCTAAATGATCCGGCTACCCAGAATGTTATGGTGGTTGTGCTGACCAGCCAGCATGAGGTTAAGGATATTGCACTGGCTGCTGGTGCAATCGATGTGATCTTCAAGGGAGAGCAGCAGAGTAGTTTTATTCAGCGTATTGCCTCGATACGTAAATACCATCAACAGATTTATATTCAGATGTATCAATATCTGCAGAGTGTTAAAGAGGCAAAACTCCTCTATGAGCGGGTCGATGCGATTCTCAATGGTATCAGTGACCCCATTCTGGCGATAGACCGTTTTGGCCTGATTACCCATACCAACCGCGCATCTGGAGGGCTTCTGGGGGTCTCACCTAATGAGGTTCTAGTGCGTCCGTTCAGTGATCTGTTCGAGGATGGCGCAGACTATCATCCGGCCATGCTCAATAAGCTGGGAGAGCAGATCAAATCGTTATACCTGCAAGATCAGGCTCAATTCAGAGAACAGCTACAGCAAGCCCCCCTCCCTTCAATAATAGTTGATCTGCAGCCATCGAAGGAGGAGCATGGTCGCTTGGGGCACTGGCAGCCTAACCGGGAGATGGAGCGGTGGCTGGGGTATGAGCAGCAGGCTCTGGAGAGTAGTTCGCTCTCCGCGCTACTCTCTCCGGAGATGATTAGCAAAATAGAGCAGTTGCTCGAAACCGATCAACCATCGATGGTTTTTCAGCGCTGGGAGTGGCGAGAGAGCGGTGGTGAGGTTCAGGCCGGCTCAACCTGCATGATCTCATTCGATGGTACTCAGACGAAACAGCTTCTCTTTCTGGTGAACCGTTCTGATGTCTTGAATCAGGATCTGTTGCGCATTGCCACATTCAGTAAATTGATGGTCTCATTTGGCATTGAGGTAGATGAATTTATCTCACCATCGCTGAGCTCAGATCGGCGGCTTCGTTGTTGTCATGGGGGGACGTCGATTCCTGTTCTGGCCTCTATTTCACCACTCACGCCGCTTGGTTATCAGGATAGTTTGGTGGATGGGGCAATACTGGTACTGCATGACCTGACTACCCGGTTACAGGAAGAGAAAAAGCAGCAATATCTTGCGTTCCAGTCGGGAATTGCAGATATGAGTGCCTCTATTCTGCACAATATTGGTAATGCTCTGACCGGTATTGGTGGTCAGGTCTCCTTTATCAATAAAAAAGCGATAATGCTGGAGCAGCTTGAAAAAATATTTCATCAGTTCAATGAGCGGAAAGAGGTTGATGAGGCAACCTTTCGTGAAGTGATGCAGACCAGTACAAGATTGCTGGCTGAAATCACCACCAAAGATGGAGGGATCAAGCAGGAGCTTAAGCAGATCACGGAGAGTATTCAGGAGATTGCAAAGATTATCTCAGTGCATCGCAGCACCACAAAACCGGAACTCTCCAATGCACGTATTTACCTTAAAGATCTGGTTGAGGATGTATTGATTCTGCTCAGAGATGAGATCCAGCAGACAAACATCAAGGTGAGGAGTGATCTGGATAGCCAAATCCTCGTTCAGATACCGAGGAACCCAGCCATGCAGATGATCCGTCACCTGATACAAAATAGTGTTGAGGCGATCATCAGGCGAGTGGAGCTTGAAAATCGGGCGGATTGGCAGGGAGAGATCACGATATCCGTCTATTCAACCGATGAGGATCAGGCGTTATTTGTTTTGGAAGATAATGGCTGTGGCTTTTCAGCGAACCAACAGCCCTATCTCTTCACCCGGGGGTACACAACGAAAAAGGGAGGTAGCGGGTTTGGGCTACACTCTTCTGGCGGATTTATTCAGGATTTAGGCGGGAAACTGGAGCTAACCAGTGGAGGGGAGTTCCGGGGCGCAAAAGCCCGGGTTACTTTTGGTGGCTGAAAGCCTTGAGGCGTGCTTGATAAAGTGGGAGAGATCCGTGATCTCTTCATTGCATACGGAGTGCTCCATCGGATAGGAGTGCCACTGGCTCAGGTAGCCCAGTTTGCTCAGGGTATGGTGTGCACGTTCACCCTCATGATAAGGGACCACCGGGTCATATTCGCCATGAGCAAAAAAAACCGCCAGTGCCGGATCGCGGGCCTCTGGAATCTTCTCCACACAGGGAAGATAGGTGGAGAGAGCCATCACCCCGGCCAGCGCTTGTGGATAGCGTAGGGCGGCATGTAGTGCAATAACACCACCCTGGGAAAAGCCGGCCAGGAGAATCTTCTGGGCGGGAACGCCTGCGGCTATCTCTTGTTGAATCAGCTGGTTGATCTCTTCAACTGAGGTCTCGATCCCCTCCTCATCCCCCCGGTTATTGAAGTCGGTGCTGGTGATGTCGTACCAGCCCGGCATCACCATGCCGTTATTGATGGTGATTGGGCGCTGAGGTGCATGGGGGAAGATGAAACGGATGGTGTGATCTGCCGCCAGTTCGAGTGCAGGGAGGATCCCCTCAAAATCGTGGCCATTGGCGCCCAGCCCGTGGAGCCAGATTACGCTGGCTTTAGCGGCTGCCGGAGGAGGAATTAGAATATGAGGTATGGTTTCCATCGGTGGTGAAGTTTATACTTGTCAGCATGAATAGGAAAAATATTTTATGGGTACCCATCATGGCGTTCATGGTTGGCTGTGGTCAGTCTGGCGCGCTATATCTTCCCGATCCACTCAAGGCGGAGCAGTTGGAGCAACAGGCTGCTCGGGCAGCTACTGAGGAACGTGCAACAGCGCTACGGGCAGAGGCGGTAAGCTTGCGCCAGCGCCATCAGCAGGTGCAGTCACTTCAGGCCGAGCTGGCAGAGCAGGAGCAGAGTGAAACCCGGTTGAGAACGGAGGGGAAGATTGAGGCGGCAGATAACGCACAGAAAGAGGTTAACCGCCTCCGTTATCGCCTGGGGCAGTTGACCCTTCAGCAGCAGACCTCCCGATAGTTATCCCGGATACCTGGCGACCATGTACCCATATATTGAGCGAAGAGGGGGCACACTCTATCTGGAGTCGTTGCCGCTACAGTCACTGGCGGAGCAGTATGGCACACCGTTATTTGTCTACTCCGAAAATGCGATTCGTGATCAGTGGCAGGCCTATGAGGCCGGTTTCACTGGGCAGCCGCACCTGATCTGCTTTGCCGTTAAGGCCAACTCTAACCTTGCTGTGTTGGCCCTGCTGGCCCGTCTGGGTGCTGGATTTGATATTGTCTCGGTAGGTGAGCTGGAGCGGGTACTGAAGGCGGGAGGAGAGGCCAGTAAGGTGGTCTTCTCCGGGGTGGGCAAGCGGGTAGACGAGATTCGGCGGGGGCTCGAGGTAGGCATCCGCTGTTTTAATATCGAGTCAGAGGCTGAACTGGCACGGATAAATCAGGTAGCCACCGAGTTGGGGGTGCAGGCTCCGGTCTCGCTGCGGGTTAATCCCGATGTGGATGCCGGCACTCACCCCTATATCTCTACCGGGTTGCGCGCGAATAAATTTGGGGTCCCTATTGATGAGGCGTTGCGGGTCTATCAGGTGGCGGAAGCCCTGATGCATCTGGAGATTGTCGGGCTCGACTGCCACATTGGCTCTCAGTTGACAACGCTTGCTCCGTTTGAGGATACCCTCGATCGACTGCTGCTGCTGGTTGATCAGTTGGTTGAGAAGGGGATCAGGCTCCACCATATTGATGTGGGTGGGGGGCTGGGTATTGATTATCAGGGAGATAATCCTCCCACACCGCAGGCCTATGTGGCGGCAATAACCGCCAAACTGGAGGGGCGAAATCTGGAAATACTGATGGAACCGGGGCGTGCGATGGTGGGTAATGCCGGGGTGATGCTGACCACAGTAGAGTTTCTCAAACAGGGTGAAGAGAAGAGCTTCTGTATTGTGGATGGGGCGATGAACGACCTGATCCGTCCTGCCCTCTATAGTGCCTGGCAGAATATTGTGCCGCTTGAAGAGCGCAGTGAGGGTGAGGCAATCTCTTACGATGTGGTGGGCCCTATCTGTGAGACCGGGGACTTTCTCGGTAAGGAGCGTCTGCTGAATGTGCAGCCGGAGGATCGGCTTGCCGTCCTCTCCTCCGGAGCCTATGGCTTTGTGATGAGCTCAACCTACAACTCCCGCCCGCGTGCAGCGGAGGTGATGGTTGCTGGTGATCAGCAGTGGCTGGTGCGTGAGCGTGAGACCATTGAATCCCTCTATGCCGGCGAACATATTCCGGAGTAGCGACGAATGGGACGATTACAGTTTACAAAGATGCAGGGGGCGGGGAATGACTTTGTGGTGATTGATGCGGTGACCACCCCCTTTGAACCCACCACGGAACAGGTCCGTTTTCTGGCGGATCGTCACTTTGGGGTGGGGTGTGATCAGCTCCTGCTGGTCGAGCCAGCGCGCAGTGAAGAGAGTGATTTCCGCTACCGGATCTGGAATGCCGATGGCGGTGAGGTGGAGCAGTGTGGAAATGGGGCCCGCTGTTTTGCCCGTTTTGTCCGGGATAAAGGGTTGACGCAGAAGAGTGAGATTGTGGTCGAGACGGCCAGTGGTATCATCACTCTGAAGGTTGAGGAGAGTGGCTGGGTTACGGTGAATATGGGAACCCCGATCCTCAATCCGGCAGAGATTCCGTTTATTGCACCGCAACAGGCCAAAAACTACGCTCTGGATGTGGCAGGAGAGACCCTTCAGATTGGTGCGGTCTCGATGGGAAATCCCCATCTGGTACTGATGGTAGAGCAGTTGGATGATGCATTGATAGAGCGGCTGGGGCCTCAACTGGAGTCACACCCCAGATTTCCACAGCGGGTCAATGCTGGTTTTATGGAGGTGGTGAGTCGAACTGAGATTCGCCTGCGGGTCTATGAACGGGGTACGGGAGAGACCCTGGCCTGCGGCACCGGCACCTGTGCGGCAGTCGTCTCAGGAATTATTCAGGGTCAACTGGACCATCAGGTGAGAGCAACCCTGCGGGGAGGGGAGCTGGCTATTGAATGGCAGGGCGGGGATTCACCCGTGATGATGACGGGGCCGGCAGAGAGTGTATTTAACGGAGAGATTGATATATGAGTCAGCAGAGCGCTAAAGAGAGCGAGTTGTCCGGGATGGGGGCAGCCGAGGTGGCGGCCTACCTGAAAGCCAACCCCGGTTTTTTCCTGGACCATTTGGAGTTACTGAGTGAGCTTGAGGTGCCCCACCAGAGCGGAGGGGCGGTCTCGTTGATTGAGCGTCAGATCCAGATCCTGCGCCAACAGAACGGCACGCTACAGAATGAGATTCGTAATCTGCTCCATGTGGCGCGGGAGAACAACACCCTGAGCGAGAATATGCATAAACTCTCGCTGGAATTAATGGAGTGTGAGGATCGGGACGATGTGACTGCCGCCCTTTATGATAGCCTGCGAGACCACTTTGGTATTGAGCAGGTGGTGATTCTGTTGCCTCACGGCGAGACCGAAGAGAGCCATGAGGCCTTTGAGGATCTGATGCGTGATAGTACCCCCTTTTGTGGTCAGTTGGAGGAGTCGCAGCGTCATACCCTGTTTGGTGAGGAGATAGAGCAAGGGGCCTCAGTAGCCCTGTTACCCCTGGGGGAGTTTGGTGGCCAGGGGTTGGTTGCGTTGGGAAGCTCGGATCCGCAGCAGTATCACGACAAGATGGGGACCCACTTCCTGCTCCAACTGGCTGCACTGGTGGGGCGTGCGCTCCAGCACTGTGGAAAGTGAGTCAGCCTCTGCGTCATTAACGCTCTGGATTGAGCAGTTCCTGGATCACCTAGCGAATGGTCGACACCTCTCCCCTCATAGCGTCAAGGGGTACCAGCGTGATCTGCTTCACTTTCATCACTACCTGAATCAGCGGGAGGGGGATTTTCTTCATCTGGCCTCACAACAGATACAGGATTTTGTTGCACGGCGTCACCGTCAGGGGGCCTCCAGCCGAACCATACAGCGTAACCTGTCGGCAATCCGTAGCTTCTACCGTTTCCTGTTGAGCCACCATATGGTGAGTTCAAACCCTGCACTGGGCATCTCAGCACCGAAGGGGGTGCAGAAACTTCCATCTACCCTGGATGTTGATCAGGTGGCTGGGCTATTGAGTGAGGGGGCAGAAGAGGAAGAGGGGGCGATTGAGGTTCGTGATCAGGCGATGTTTGAGCTTTTCTACTCCTCGGGATTACGCCTCTCTGAACTGGTTCAGGCCGACTGTGGCTCCATTCAGTTGGATGAGGAGACGATTCGGGTCGTTGGCAAAGGGCGCAAGGAGCGTATTGTTCCGGTCGGCAGCAAGGCACTGAGGGTGATGGAGCGATGGCTCAGAGTACGGGGCGCATTGGCTGCGGAAGGGGAGAGTGCGCTCTTTGTCAGTCAGCGTGGGGGACGGATCTCGCCGCGCACTATTCAGCAGCGGCTTGCGGCACGGGCAAAAGAGCGGGGGGTGAGTCAACATGTGCATCCCCATCTGCTGCGTCACTCGTTTGCCAGCCACATTCTGGAGTCGAGTGGCAACCTGCGCGCAGTACAGGAGATGCTTGGCCACGAAAATATCAGTACCACCCAAATCTATACCCATCTCAACTTTCAGCATCTGGCTGAGGTTTATGATAGCACCCATCCCAGAGCCCGATCAAAGGGGGGGCGGAACCGGTTTAACCCGGAACCTCCGGTTGAGCCGGAGGAGGGTTAGACGCCTCGTCTCAGTTTGCTGTAGAATGCCTCTCTTTTGGGCACTCTAATCTAACCGTAGTGAATGAAATTATGGATCAATATCATGGAACAACCATCCTCTGCGTTCGCCGCGATAACCACGTGGTGATCGGTGGTGATGGGCAGGTATCACTGGGAAATACGGTGATGAAGGGAAATGCACGAAAGATTCGCCGTCTCTACCATGACAAGGTCATTGCCGGCTTTGCAGGGGGGACCGCAGATGCCTTTACCCTGATTGAGCGTTTCGAGGGGAAGCTGGAGAAATACTCGGGTCATATGGTTCGCTCAGCGGTGGAGCGGGCAAAGGATTGGCGGACGGATCGTATGTTACGCAAACTGGAGGCGCTACTGCTGGTGGCTGATGAGAATGAGACCCTGGTGATTACCGGCAATGGTGATGTGATTGAGCCGGAGCACGGAGCGGTGGCGATCGGTTCTGGCGGACACTATGCCCTCTCGGCGGCACGGGCGCTGCTGGAGAATAGCGAGATGGGTGCGAAAGAGATTATTGAGAAGAGTATGGGGATTGCAGCAGATATCTGTGTCTTTACCAATCAGAGTCTGGTGGTTGAGGAGCTAGGAGAATGAGTGAGTTAACGCCGAAGGAGATTGTTCGCGAACTGGACAAACACATTGTTGGACAGAATGAGGCGAAGCGTGCGGTAGCCATTGCACTGCGTAACCGTTGGCGCAGAATGCAGGTAAGTGATGAGCTGCGCTATGAAATCACCCCAAAGAATATCCTGATGATTGGCCCCACCGGGGTTGGAAAGACGGAGATTGCACGTCGTCTGGCCCGCCTCGCCAATGCCCCGTTTATTAAGGTTGAGGCGACCAAATTTACTGAGGTGGGTTATGTAGGGCGTGATGTAGAGTCGATAGTTCGTGATCTTGCTGATATCTCGATCAAGCAGATGCGAGAGGGTGCGGTGGCCGCAGTCCAGCAGCGTGCGGAGGATGCGGCGGAAGAGCGCATACTGGATACCCTGCTTCCACCCGTTCGCGGAGTGGGGCAGGAGGAGAAGGAGCCTGAAGAGGCATCACCCACACGGCAGAAATTTCGCAAGAAACTGAGAGAGGGGGATCTTGACGACCGTGAGATTGAGATTGAGGTGGCAGCACCTACCGTGGGGGTTGAGATTATGGGGCCTCCCGGTATGGAGGAGATGACCTCGCAGCTACAGAATATGTTCCATAGCATGGGGGGGAAGCCTCCCAAAGCGAAGAAGATGCAGCTCAAAGATGCTCTCAAATTATTGATTGAGGAAGAGTCGCACAAGATGGTCGATGAGGAAGAGATCAAGTCCAGGGCGATAGAGCAGGTAGAGCAGAACGGTATTGTCTTTCTTGATGAGATCGATAAGGTGGTGCAGAGCAGTGAGGGGCGGAGTGGTGGTGAGGTCTCTCGTGAGGGGGTTCAGCGTGATCTGTTGCCACTGGTTGAGGGAAGCACGGTCAGTACCAAATATGGGATGATCAAGACCGACCATGTCCTCTTTATCGCCTCGGGAGCCTTTCACCTCTCTAAGCCCTCGGATCTGATTCCTGAGCTACAGGGGCGTCTGCCTATTCGGGTGGAGTTGGAAGCGCTGACCGTTGAGGACTTTACCCGCATACTCTCTGAGCCGGATGCGTCGCTTACGGAACAGTACACCGCCTTGATGGCGACCGACGGGGTTGATCTCCGTTTTGATAGCGCAGGGATTCACCGCATTGCTGAGTTCTCCTGGCAGGTCAATGAACGCACGGAAAATATTGGCGCACGTCGCCTCCATACGGTGATGGAGCGGCTACTGGAGGAGATCTCCTTCGAGGCGGTAGATCACTCAGAGGGAGCGGTGGTTGTCGATGCCGCCTATGTGGATAAGCATCTCTCCGATTTGGCAGAGAATGAGGATCTGAGTCGCTATATTTTGTAAAAATAGTTACTGGGCAGCGCTAAAAATTACTATTTTAGAGTTGTCCTACTGAGTGGTACGCACAGAGTGAGAGGAGCCGTTTTTTCAAGGAGTTGAACCATGAGTAACCAGACACCAACCGAAATTCGTTATGACAAGGCATCCCGTACATTAACCGTCAGCTATGAGGATGGTAAATCCTGGGAGTACAGCGCAGAGTACCTGCGTGTATTCTCCCCCTCTGCGGAGGTGCGTGGGCATGCCCCCGGAGATGAGGTGCTACAGGTAGGTAAAGAGGATGTGGTGATTGAGAAGGTTGATCCGGTGGGTCGTTATGCGGTCTCCCTCAAATTTGATGATGGCCATGATAGCGGGATCTACTCCTGGGAGTGGCTCTACACTTTGGGAGAGAATATGGAGGCGTATTGGCAGGATTACCTCTCCAGGCTGGAGGCAGAGGGGATTGAGCGGATGACGACCTCGGAACGGCTGGCAACATGAGCGAGGAGAGGACCACCCACTTTGGTTACGAAGATGTTGCCGTTAATGAAAAGGCGAGTCGGGTGCGTGGGGTCTTTGACTCGGTAGCCAGTAAATATGATGTAATGAATGACCTGATGTCGCTGGGGATCCATCGGCTCTGGAAGCGGCAGGCGATTGAGATGAGTGGTGCCCGTACGGGACAGAAAATTCTTGATCTGGCCGGAGGCACGGGAGACCTCTCCCTGCAATTTGCCAAAATTGTCGGCCCACAGGGGCGGGTGGTGCTCTCTGATATCAACCAGAGCATGTTGCACAAAGGGCGTGAGCGACTGGTGAATGAGGGGGTGCTGGGGAATGTGGAGTATGTGCAGATCAATGCCGAGCAGCTCCCCTTTCCCGATAACCACTTTGACTGCATCACCATCTCTTTTGGGCTGCGTAATGTGACCAACAAGGATGCGGCGCTGAGTGCCATCTATCGGGCATTGAAGCCGGGGGGGCGGTTACTGGTACTGGAGTTCTCCAAGCCGGGGGATGAGCGGCTGAAGTCGGCGTATGATTTCTACTCCTTCAATATTCTGCCGCTGATTGGCAAGGTAGTGGCCAATGACGAGGCGAGTTATCGCTATCTCGCAGAGTCAATCCGTATGCACCCGGATCAGGAGACGCTGCGTGGAATGATGGATGAGGCCGGTTTTGATCGTACCGAATTCATCAATATGAGCGGAGGGATTGTCGCGCTCCATCGTGGTTTTAAACAGTGATCCGGCCTCGGCAGTTGCTTCGACTGCTGGTGATCCAGCGGGTGTTGGCACGCCATCAGCTGGATGAGATTATTCTCACCCTGCACCTGTTCCGTCCACTCCGCTTTCTTCTCTATCTCTCTCTTCTTCT
>JABHIC010000199.1 GCA_018671205.1 Gammaproteobacteria bacterium | reverse complement strand
CTTACCATACAGGCCAATCCTGATGGGAGCTCCGGGGCACCCCTACTACTGAATGGTGGCGGACAGGAGTTGATCTCACTACAGCTTGATGGGGTGCGTCTCTCCGAGGCCCATTACCAGCGGGAGGGAGAGTGGCTCACTATTACCGGTGTGCCGGATAGCTGTATCCTGCAGATTGAGACACGCCTCCATCCTGAACAAAACACCTCACTGGAGGGGCTCTATCGCTCCGGGCCGATCTTCTGTACCCAGTGTGAGGCAGAAGGCTTTCGCAAGATCACCTTCTTTCCAGATCGTCCCGATGTGATGTCCAAATATAGTGTGACCATTGCGGCTGATCCCGCCGACTGTCCGGTGATGCTCTCAAATGGCAATCGGGTAGCCGGGGGAGGGTATCCTGATGGTCGTCACTGGGTCACCTGGGAGGATCCTTTCCCAAAACCGGCCTATCTGTTTGCACTGGTGGCCGGGAAACTGGAGGGGATTGAGGATCATTTTATCACCGCCTCCGGGCGGGAGGTTGTACTGCGGATCTTTACCGAGCCTCATAATGTGGACAAGTGTGACCATGCAATGGCCTCACTCAAGCGCGCAATGAGATGGGATGAGCAGGTTTATGGCAGAGAGTATGATCTTGATCTCTTCAATATCGTTGCGGTGGATGACTTCAATATGGGGGCAATGGAGAATAAGAGCCTCAATATCTTTAACTCCAAATTTGTGCTGGCGAAGCCAGAGACAGCGACAGATAGAGATTACCTCAATATCGAGGCGGTGATTGCTCATGAGTACTTTCATAACTGGACCGGAAACCGAATCACCTGCCGAGACTGGTTTCAGCTCAGTCTCAAAGAGGGGTTGACCGTTTTTCGTGATCAGGAGTTTACCGCCGACCATAATGTCCGTGCAGTTAAGCGGATTCAGGATGTACGACTGCTGCGCAGTGCACAGTTTACCGAGGATGCAGGGCCGATGGCACACCCGGTGCGCCCGGACCACTATATCGAGATTAGCAACTTCTACACCGTGACCATTTATGAGAAGGGGGCGGAAGTGGTGCGGATGCAGCACACCCTGTTGGGAGCCTCGGCCTATCGCAAGGGGATGGATCTTTACTTTGAACGCTATGATGGTCAGGCGGTGACGGTGGATGACTTTGTGCGCTGTATGGAAGAGGCATCAGGGCGGGACCTGACTCAGTTTATGCGCTGGTATACACAGAAAGGGACACCTCGTGTGGTTGCCCGGTGGCACTATCGCAGTGAGCAACAGACCCTCTGCCTGGAGTTAGAGCAGCACCCCCCAGAATCGCTCAGTGAGACCCTACAGAAGCAGTGGAAGCCCCACCATATTCCACTTGTGGTAGGGCTGGTCTCAGCCACGAACGGTGAGGAGCTGTTGGCGGAAAAAGAGGTACTGCTGGAACTCACCCAACAGCGGGAGCAGTTTGAGTTTCCTGGGGTTGAGGCGGCGGCTATCCCCTCTATCCTGCGAGGTTTTTCTGCCCCCGTACTGCTGGATAGTGGTCATGATGGTGAGGCACTACGTTTCTTGATGGCCCATGACTCAGACCCCTTTAATCGCTGGGACGCGGGTCAACAGGTGGCTGAATCACTGCTTTTGAGTTGGGTGGCTGACCATCAGCAGGGGCGAGAGCTGGTTGTGGATGAGGCATGGCTCGATGCTATGAAGGAGGTAGTTGAGCAGGGAGCCCGTGATCCGGCACTGACCACAGAAGTATTGATAATGCCCTCCGAACGGTGGCTGGCGGAGAAAATGGAGGTCGTGGATGTTGAGGCGATCCATGTGGCGCGTGAATTTGCGATCCGTTCAATCGCTGAGCGCCAGCAGACGAAATTGGTAGCGCTATACCACCAGCTTGATCGGAAGCAGGCAGAGGGGCGAACACTGAGAAACCAGTTGTTGGGGATTTTGATGCGACTACAACAGCAGAGCATGAGTGATTTGGCATCCGAACAGCTCCAGCAGGCCGATAATATGAGCGAGGAGATGGGGGCTCTTGCCGCACTGGAGCAGTTGGAGGGGAGCGTTCGGGTGGCGGCACTGGATGCGTTCTACCAGAAGTGGCAGGGAGAGCGGCTGGTAGTTGATAAATGGTTTGCGCTTCAGGCGGGTTCACAGTTGCCCGATACGATTGAACAGGTTGAGGCGCTGCTGGAGCATCCCGATTTTGAGTGGACCAACCCCAACCGTGTGCGCGCACTGCTGGGGAGCTTTGTACATGGCAACCCACTCCATTTTCACCACCCCAGCGGAAGCGGTTATCGCCTGCTGAGCAGACAGGTGCTCAGGCTCGATCCACTCAATCCCCAAGTAGCTGCAAGAATGGTAGGGGCCTTCAACCCCTGGCGGCGTTTTGATCGATCACATCAAAAATTGATTCGTAACGAGCTGGAGCGTATCGCTGCCACCGAAAATCTCTCCAGGGATGTTTATGAGATTGTTAGTAGAAACTTGGGGTAGGGAGAGCAGACCTCCATTTTCGGCTGATTCCATATGGCGTATAGTTGCGCCATGGAATTGCTTACACAATTTGCCCAAAATACCCTCTCTGTTCTTCTGGATGCCAGCCTCTGGTTACTGGTTGGTCTCCTTTTTGCGGGGTTGATCAAGGCCTGGATACCGGATGATCTGATGAGTCGCTGGCTGGGAGGGGAGGGGGTCTGGCCGGTCACCAAAGCCGCAATACTGGGGGCCCCTCTGCCCCTCTGCTCCTGTGGAGTAC
The DNA here is from genome assembly GCA_018671205.1 of Gammaproteobacteria bacterium. Lineage (GTDB taxonomy): Bacteria > Pseudomonadota > Gammaproteobacteria > Thiopontia. Next base: position 478 of record JABHIC010000199.1, on the reverse strand, counting down.
TGCCTGCTGCAGTCGGTCTGCGTCGGGGTGGAGCCTCAAAAGAGGCCACGCTCTCCTTTCTGATTGCAACCCCGGAGACCGGGGTGGACTCGATTGCCGTCACCTATGCTCTGCTGGGCCCCTTTATTGCCATCTATCGTCCTATTGCAGCGATTGTCAGCGCCATTGTGACCGGCATGGTGGCTGCCCTGATGTTGAGAGGAGAGAGACGCCCTCCACCCGTTCCCGCCTTCCGCCCCAATGCCGCTTTCGGTACGATTACCACTGCGGCTCCCGTGGTTGAGACACCCCCGTTGGCCCCACTATTGAAGCGTACCTTGGAGGGGGTTCGTTACTCTGCGACCACCCTGCTTGAGGGGATCATTCACTGGATTTTTATAGGCATCATTATGGCGGGGCTGGTGCTGACCCTTGCACCACCCGATCTACTCGCCTCCTGGGGGAGCGGGCTTCCGGCAATGGTCATGATGATTCTGGT
>JABHIC010000198.1 GCA_018671205.1 Gammaproteobacteria bacterium | reverse complement strand
GGAGTGCCAGCTCGTATGGTTATCCTGAGCTCTCCTATCTTGGCGCAGAGATCTGTAGTCTATATGATCGGGGGCATCTGGAACTGCTACCAGAGTTGACGATGGATCTGCTGTTCAAAGCCAGCAAGCTATTACACTAAGATATGTTCTGCACGGGGATAAAAAAAGCCGATCCTGGATGGGATCGGCTTTAATCGGCAAGCGTGACTAAAAAAAGCTCACGGGTTACAGCGAAAGCTACATTGCACGAATCTGCGCATTCATCCTGCTCTTATGACGAGCAGCCTTGTTGCGGTGGATTAGTCCATTCTTTGCGGCGATATCCAGTGCGGAAGTTGCGCTCTTGTAGGAGGCCTCTGCCTCTTCACGGTTACCAGATTCGATAGCAGCCAGTGCCTTCTTGAGACTGGTGCGCATCATAGAGCGGCGCCCCTGATTGTGAGCACGTCTTTTGTCAGCCTGACGGGCACGTTTTCGAGCTTGTGGTGAATTTGCCAACGGGGTCTCTCCTGAGAAAATAATTCGAAATAATTCGTTTTACATCTGTTTAGTAACAACAGTAGTCAAAAACAAGCCGCATATTTTCTTCGTTTTCTAACGGGGTGTCAATTGTTATCATAACGATCTTCCCATTTTTTTTAAGGGTGCCTCTAAATTCCCCCTGAATCTATCTGCCAAAGTTGAAATGAGCCATAAATTATTGAAGTCCACCCTGATTGTCAGCCTGATGACGACGCTCTCTCGTATCCTTGGGTTGGTTCGGGATATTGTTTTTGCCCGTTATTTTGGAGCGGGAGGGGTGATGGATGCCTTTGTGGTCGCTTTCAAGATCCCCAATTTTTTACGTCGCCTGTTTGCAGAGGGGGCCTTTTCACAGGCCTTTGTGCCGGTATTGTCTGAGAAACGCTCCGCTGGAACCGTGCAGGAGGTACGTCAATTGACGGATGCGGTAGCCGGGACGTTGGGCGCGGTTCTGTTGCTGATTACGCTCATTGGTGTGGTTGCAGCGCCGCTTTTTATTATGCTCTTTGCGCCCGGTTTTGTGGGCGAGAGTGACCGTTTTGAGCTTGCCAGTGGAATGTTGCGTATCACCTTCCCTTATCTGTTGCTGATCTCATTGACCGCCTTTGCGGGCGGGATTCTCAATACCTACAGCCGTTTTGCGGTACCGGCGATTACCCCGGTCTTTCTCAATCTCTCACTGATCGCATCGGCAATCTGGCTTGCCCCGTTGATGGAGGTTCCGATTACCGCACTCGCCTGGGGCGTGTTGATGGGTGGGGTGGTACAACTACTGTTTCAGATTCCTGCACTACTGAAGCTGGGAATATTACCGCGTCCCCGTTTTCGCTGGCATGACTCCGGTGTGCGCAAGATCATCAAACTGATGATTCCTACGCTGTTTGGGGCCTCCGTTGCCCAGATTAATCTGCTGCTTGATCTGGTGATCGCCTCATTGATTACTGCGGGTAGTATGTCCTGGCTCTACTACTCCGATCGGTTGATGGAGTTCCCGTTGGGGGTTTTCGGTATTGCCCTCTCCACGGTTATCCTTCCCAAACTCTCCGGGCAGTTCGCTGCGGAGAACCATCAAGCCTTTAACCAGACGCTTGACTGGTCGCTTCGACTGGTGATGTTGGTTGCCATCCCTGCCAGTGCCGGGCTCTTTCTGTTGGCAGAACCGATGCTCTCTCTGCTATTTCAGCGAGGTGCCTTCACTGCGTTGGATGTGGAGATGGCGGCAGTGAGTCTGATGGCCTACTCTCTGGGACTGGTGGGTTTTATTTTGGTCAAGGTATTAATTAACGGCTATTTTTCACGTCAGGATACTCGCACTCCGGTTAAATATGGGTTACTGGCAATGGCGGCCAATATGGTGCTGAACCTCCTCTTTGTCGGAGTGATGGTGCTGGAGTCGTACTCAGCCCCCCATGCTGGATTGGCACTGGCCACGGCGGCCTCCTCACTGCTTAATGCGGGGCTGCTCTATCGTGGACTGCGCCGACACCAGGTCTACCAACCGCTGCCCGGGTGGAGGCGGATAGGGGGACAGATTGTGGCGGCACTATTGGTGATGGCACTATTTCTCTACTGGGTGACGCCACTGTTTGAGGTCTGGGGGCAGGAGACACTCTGGTTAAGGGCGGGGTTGCTGGGGGGGGTGATTACGACAGCGATCATACTTTATTGTGCGATGCTCTATCTGCTGGGAATTCGTCTCTCACAGTTCCGACAGCAGACGGTTGATGCGGTAGAATAGTCGAATGGAACTGATTCGCGGACTGTATAACCTAAAACCTCACCACCACGGCTGCGTTGCCACCATTGGCAATTTTGACGGAGTTCATCTGGGGCATCAGCATGTGTTGGGAGAGCTGGCGGAGAAGGCCGATGAGATGAAGCTCCCCGCCCTGGTGATCACCTTTGAGCCCCAGCCCCAGGAGTTTTTTGCCCCAGAGCGCTGCCCTGGGCGCCTGACCCGCTTTCGAGAGAAGATCAAGGCACTGCGACGTTTGGCGATAGACCGCATCTTTACCCTCCACTTTACTCAAGCGTTGGCTGAGATGGAGTCAGAACTTTTTATTCAGCAGGTGCTGGTCGATGGGTTGGGTATCCGTTATCTGGTTGTAGGGGATGATTTCCGTTTTGGTAAAGGGCGTAAAGGCGATTTTGAAATGCTCCAGCAGGCGGGGGCAGTGCATGGTTTTCAGGTGGTCAATATGCACACCTTCCTGTTAGCGGGGGAACGGGTGAGTAGTACCCGCATTCGGCAGGCGTTGGGAGAGGGGAATCTGGATCGGGCTGAGATTCTATTGGGGCGCCCCTATCGTATGTGTGGGCGGGTTGCTCATGGCCATAAACGAGGACGACAGATCGGTTTTCCAACCGCCAACATCCATCTCCATCGGAAAGTATCCCCCATTGAGGGGGTCTTTGCGGTAGAGATGTTTGGTGTTGAGGGGGAACCGGTCACTGGGGTGGCCAATGTGGGTATACGGCCTACAGTCAATGGAACGCGTACCATACTGGAGGTTCACCTTTTTGACTTTGATGGTGATATTTATGGTCGCCACGTCTCGGTCGATTTTCACAAAAAGATTCGCAATGAGCAGAAGTTTGACTCTTTTGATCAGTTGAAAGCGCAGATTCTGATTGATGCAGAAGAGGCAAGAGCGTACTTTTTAGTGCGCTACTCCACTGCTTCGGAGAGGCAGGTGCAGGGGTAACTCCACCGTGCAGGTGAGAACTATCCAGAGCACCTCTAGTTGAATAAGAATGGTTGAACAGCTCCTTATGAGACCCTTAATACCTGCTGGAAGTAACCACGGGAGATGGTTTTGATCTCAACAGAGAGAGGAGATCAGCGTAAACGCTCTCTCTTGCTGGTGGGGGTATTTGCGTTCCTGTTTCATGCCATTGTCCCCTATTTCTATTGGGCATCGGCAGAGCCAGCGGACGGTTACATCACCACGGTCTGCACAGCCTATGGTTATAAAACGGTTTTTGTCGCTTTTGATGCGACAGAGCAGTCGTCTGACTCTGCCATTGGTCAGCTCGACAGTTACTATGAGTGTCCAACCTGTATTGTTCATGCCCATGCCAGTGGTTGGATAGAGCCATACGCTACCCTATTTAATACACGCCTACCTCAAGTGAAGAGGGAGCGGGATCGTCCGTACTCTATGACTCCTGAGAGTCAGTACTATCCCTCCTTCCTTATCCGTGGTCCTCCAGCCTGACCGTTTTGGAACAGAGCAGTGCGCGGCCCGTTTTGGGAGAGATGGGCCGCGTTTTGTTGAGAATATTCCAAGGAATATGAGTGTTATGTGTGACAGCTGTAAACAGTGCGGATGTCGCTGGATTATAGATTTATTTAGAGAGATCAGATTATGAGAACAACGTTTTATCGCGCAGTGAGCGCGCTGCTGTTGATGGCAGCAATTTCTTCAGTCAACGCGGCAGGGTTGATGGTTAGTGACCCATGGGTGCGTGCGGCACCCCCCAATGCCCCTGCACTGGCCGCCTTTATGACCCTGGAGAACCACAGTGGCTCCGACCTGTCCGTGGTTGCTGTGCGCACTGCACTTCCGGTTACACGGACAGAGATGCATCGTACTATGATGGCGGATGGTATGATGAAGATGATGCAGCAGAAAGAGATGCCGGTGGCTGCCCACAATAGCCTGATGCTGAAGCCCGGTAGCTGGCATATTATGATGATTGGCCCTGATAAAGTACCGACTGAGGGAGAGTTGGTTGCGCTGACGCTGGTATTGAGCGATGGCAGTGAGCAGCAGGTGATGGCAAAGGTGCGTAAAGGTCAGGCGATGATGAAGGGTGGTCATCACTCGCACATGATGCAACATTAACTGAGGATTCCGGGTTCAACTCCACATAGGAAAAGGTACCTCCAGTGATAGTAATTGCTGGAGGTATGAATAATTTCATCAATCCCACCCTCTGGAACCCGAGAATGTTTGACAAAAAAAATCACTGGCAAAATGTCTACCAACAAAAGTCTTCTACGGATGTCAGTTGGTATCAAGAGACGCCTGAAATATCACTGGAGCTGATTGGCAATGCCGGAGTTGACTGTAATGAGGCAATTATTGATGTTGGGGGAGGGTCTTCACGGCTGGTCGATCACCTCGACACTGCAGGGTACACAAATTTGGCCGTCCTGGATATTTCAGAGCAGGCACTGATTCAGGCAAAAAATAGACTGGGTGAGCGGGGCGTCAGTATCGACTGGTTTGAGGCGGATATTACCCAGTTTGATGCGCCACATCCGTTTTCACTTTGGCATGACCGGGCCGTATTCCATTTTTTGACAGAAACGGCGGATCGACAAAATTATATGAGGGTTTTGAGTCATGCGCTAAGGCCAGGCGGTCACCTGATTATTTCCGCGTTTGCGATCGGTGGCCCTGAAAAGTGTAGTGATCTGGAAATTGTGCAGTACGATTTAAAGAAGCTGCAGGCTGAGCTGGGGGAGGGGTATGATTTTGTCGAAGAGACTGATGAGTTGCATATCACCCCCGCCCAAAAAGAGCAAAAATTCATCTATTTTCGTTTTATTAAGAAAAGCTGAATTAGGGTGTATAATTTCGCTTCTGTTTTCCCGCCTGTATTGGCGACACCTGCACAATTATGAACATGATAGAGATCAACCCCATCTACACCCGGATCAAAGAGCTGCAAGGGCGAACTGAAGCCCTGAGGGGGTATCTTTGACTATGCTGAGAAAGCGGAACAGTTAATTGAGGTCAATCGTGAGCTGGAGTCTTCCGAGGTGTGGAGTGAGCCAGAGCGTGCCCAGGAGCTGGGGCGTGAGCGTGCCCGTCTGGAGAAGGTAATCAGTGGCATTGATGCGCTGGTGAGTGGTGCGGATGATGCCCGTGAGCTGCTGGAGTTGGCAGAGGCGGATGCCGATGAAGATACCGTCAATGAGGTGATTTCCGATCTGGATCAGTTAACCGGTACCATTGAGGCACTGGAGTTTCAGCGTATGTTTTCCGGGCAGCAGGATAGCTCCAGTGCCTTTATCGATATCCAGTCGGGCTCTGGAGGAACCGAGGCGCAGGATTGGGCCGAGATGCTGCTGCGCATGTACCTGCGCTGGGGGGATCGCCGTGGTTTTGATGTGGAG
>JABHIC010000197.1 GCA_018671205.1 Gammaproteobacteria bacterium | reverse complement strand
TGATCCTGATGGATATGCAGATGCCGGAGATGGATGGGGTGGAGGCCACCCAAAAGCTACGCAAGATGGGATGTGAGATCCCTATTGTGGCACTGACTGCCAATGTAATGGAGAAACATCGCGAGCAGTTTCACCAGGCGGGTGGTAGTGATTTTATGGGTAAGCCGATTGACCGTCAGGCACTGCAGGAGATGTTGCGTCAGATGCTTCCGTTAGAGGATTCTGGCGTTGATGTTTAGTCCGAAAAGTCTGACGCAGTAACCACGGAAAAGTGTATTTTAATATGCTGCAACGGCCACCCGGGCTTTACCCAGGGTGGCCGAAGAGCTTTAGAACGTAAGGTTTTTTAGGTTTAATGACTCATTAATGACTCATTAATGAGTCAGCAGTTTCATCGCCTCTTTTCTCTCCTCCCCATAGAGGGGCTCAAGAAGTAGCTCCAGTGCCTCTGTTGTCTCGACAGGCTGAACCAGCTGCTGCTGTAGCAGTTGTTGAATCAGCTTCAGCGGGTCGGCACTGCGGTGGAGTAGTGCGCTCAGCTCGCTACTATTGAGTGGTTGTGTGAAATAGTGGCGCTGTTGTCCATTTAAACCACTTAATGCAGCGATGGCACTGTGGCGTGCCTCACCAACCAGCTCATCCACTAGTGCAGTGGCCTCTTCTCCACCCATTGGGCGAAGCGCTCCGATATCACTCATCTGCTGAATCAGCTCATGGCGATAGGCGCTCTCTTCAAGCAGGGTGTTCGCGGCACTGGCATCAATGGGGAGTTGAAGATAGCTCATTGCCGGTTCATTATTTCCTAGCAGAGCAGAGAGTGCATCATGGCGGTCGGCACGAGAGAGTGCGCCAAGCAGGGAGTGGACCTCCTCAGTGGAGAGTGGAGCACGTAGTACCCGCTGGTCGCTCATGAGGCCGATCATCTCATCCCGATAGGCCATTCCATCCAGCAGCTTGACGGCATCGGTGGCATCTAGTGGAAGCTGCAGATAGCTCTTCTGTTGCTGATTTTCACCGAGCAGAGATTTGACAACATTGAAGCGGTCCGTATGGTGGATCTGCTCTAGCAGCTGTTGGCTCTCATCGGCACTGAGGTTGCCTGCAAAGACTCCGTGGTCAGAAAAATAGCGGATGATTGTCTCGGGGAGCGCACTTCCGTTAATCAGTTGGGCGGACTCCGCATACTGTAGAGGCAGGGTGAGGTAATCGACCTGCTGATGGTTGGAGCCCAGTAGCGCCTTGATGGCATCGTGGCGGGCCATTGGGGACTCTGTTCCAATCATCTTCTCCGCCTCTGTGACCGAAAGTGAGCCGGTAAGGAGGGCGTGATCAGCAAAATAGCGAATCATTCCGGCTCTGTCGCTGCCTCTGGAGATCAATTCCTCTGCCTCATCGACACCAAACGTAGGCAGTCCATAGTTTTGTTTCAGCCGATTACTGCCGAGTAGTGCCCGCAGTGGACGCTCATAGCTATCACGGCTGACGGTGCCCATGAGTGACTGGATCTCATCAACCCCCAAATTGGGCGCAGGAATTCCGTAGTCAGTAAGGTACTGAATCATCTCCTCACGTTGTGGACCAATCCCCTCTAATAGCCTGCCAATCTCATTTGCAGAGAGCTGTTCAGGGAGCAGGTTTCTGGCGTGACGATTGGCTCCAAACAGAGACTTGGTAGAAAAATAGCGGTCTGTTCCGGTGAGACCCTGCAGCAGGTCAACCCCCTGATCCACAGAAAAATGGTCATTGCTCCAGAGCGTATCGGCAAAATGGCTGATTGCGGCCCTCCTGTCATACCCCTCTTTTTCCGCCAGTGCGGTGGCTGGTTCGGTAGCAAAAGCGGATGAGCTCATAATAAGCAGTAGTGTGAATAGAGAAAAAGGTTGTCTCATGGCGGGGCTCCTTAATTGTGGTGATATTATTTTTGCTGCTATGAAGAGGCTATCATATCAACTGGAAGTAGCTTGGGTCTAACGCTTCTTGGTCGAGACTGCTGGTCGGGAACTCGGTTGCTGGGACTGCTGTTGTCGCTCAGTACCCTTTTTAGAGGTGCCCTATAGAGCGTTACTGAAGAATACAGCGGCATCTCTTCCCCTTGATTTGGCTGCGTAGAGGGCCTGGTCTGCGGCCGCCACCAGCGATTCCGAATGGGTGCCGGATTCGGGCTGCATCAGCGCAACACCCAGGCTGACGGTGATAATTGGTGTGCTGTCATCACCCCGTTTCTCATGCAAAATTTTAAGAGATGCGATATCTGCCCGAATAGACTCAGCAATATCGGAAGCGCCTGCTGCATTGGAGCCACTTAAAATAGCGACAAACTCCTCCCCCCCATAGCGTGCAATAAAATCTCCCGGACGTTTTGTATAGCGTCCGCTTTGCAGCATCTCACCGATAGTCCGCAGACACTCATCTCCGGCGAGATGGCCATAATTGTCGTTATAGTGTTTGAAAAAGTCGATATCAAATAGAATCAGCGCAATCGATTGGCGGTTTCTCTGGCACCGCAGCCACTCTCTATGCAGATGGTCGTCAAAGGCGCGACGATTGGCAATACCGGTCAGACTATCCTTGTTGGCATGTTCGCTCAGCTTCTGATTCGACTGCTTGAGTGCTTCCTGAGCCAATTTTAGCCGCTCCTCGGTGCGTGTCCGCTCAATAATCTGCTTTTGTAAATCCTGGTTAATGGTAACCAACTTCTCTGTACGCTCTCTAACCCGGCGCTCTAGTAGCCGTTTTGCGGAGTATATCGACTCCTCATAGGCCTTGCGGTCGCTGATATCACGGAGAAAGGCGGTGTAGAATTTGAGATGATTTCTCACCATTCGGATGACGGTAATCTCGATAGGAAAGCGTCGTCCCCCGAGGGTTTTAGCAACGGTCTCAAAGCGCCCATTGCTACTGGTATAGTGCTGCTTCTGATTCGCCAGATGAAGTGCTCTCGTATGCTTCTCTTGAAGCTCCTGTGGAATGATCAGTTCAGCAATATTCTTTCCCCAAACCTCTTTGCTGCTAAATTCAAACATCCGTTGGGCGGAAGGGTTGCACTCAACCACGTTGCCCTCATCGTCGGTGGTAATAATGGCATCAATCGCAGACTCAAGAATGGCGCTATTGCGCTGCTGTCCCTCTGCCAGTGCCTGCTGGGCAGAGTGGTGGTTAAGGTAGGTATAGGCTCTCCACCAGCTGGCCAGGAGTAATACAGTCGATAAAATTGTACCCACCAGCAGGGCCATTAGGCGTACCGACTCACGCTCCTGACTAAGTAATTCGGGCCTGATATGGGTGACAGCTTTCCAGTAGTAACGTTTGGAAGAGGAGGAGGGGGGTGTGGTCATAGTGGTAGAGCCGCTACTATGGCTGGATAGCACCATAGGCTCTAATGGATAGATGGTATCGAAGGTGAAGATCCCCTGTTTGCTCTCAATCTGACCGGAATCAGAGTGGTTGATCTGATCCCACTCTAAACTGAAGTGGGAGTTCATGGTCTCTTCCCGATCAAACATAAACCCCCAGGTTTTTTCTGCTTGTGAGTGAGAGAGCCAATATCCCTCTGCATTAAGCAGCATGGCATCACTGCGGTTCGTACGATTCAGTTGGCTGATGATATCAAGCAGCTGTTGGGCAAAATAGTTCAATATGACAACGCCGATTTTATTATTTCCTAGATTCATATAATAAGTGCAATGTCTTGAGCGGGGCGCAGCCCGCGACAAGTGCAGGTCCAGAAAAGTGTGCGATCACCTCATGAGCGTAGCGAAAGAGGTCATTGCCACTTTGTCTGGATCACCTCTTCGAATGAGAGAAAATAGGAGCCAGCTGCTAATATGCAGCGTCTCCGTGAACTACGACATTCGAAGAGGACAACATGGCATACAAGCAGCTGACTGACGAACAAAGATACCAGATAGAGGCACTGAAGAGAGAAGGA
>JABHIC010000196.1 GCA_018671205.1 Gammaproteobacteria bacterium | reverse complement strand
TGATCCTTTTCGAACTCATCACTGAAGCGGTGGACGTAGTGGATCGCATTGTCAACGGCAATACCAATGGCGATTGCCGCAATGGTGATTGTCATGATGTCGAGTGGGATACCCAGCCCCCCCATCAGTCCGAGGATCGCACTTGCGGCGAGGATATTGGGGATGATGGTGAGCCCGGCCATCTTCAGGTTGCGGAACAGCACCACAAACATTGCCAGAATGGCGAGAAAGACAAAACCCAGGGTGAGGATCTGTGAACGGAACAGGCTCTGGAGCATATTGTTGTAGAGTACCAGCATCCCGGTTACATGAATCTGCTCCTCTTTTAGTCCCAGCTCCTCTACCAGCTCCTGTTGAATGCGTTGAATGAGCGCATTGCGGCGTAGGGTGGGGTCGGAGTCATACACCCGCATGGTGTAGCGTAGCTGGTTGCCATCTTCCGAGAGGTAGGGCTTGAGTAGCGTCTCCTTGATTGAGGGGGGCAGGTTCTTGTGGATGATCGAGAGAAAGAAGTCATCAATCTTGTCACCATCATTCAGATCCTCCAGGATCTGCATCGTGGTTGTGATCGAGAGCAGCTTGCCAATCTCATCCATCTGCTCCAGCTGCTGGTGAATTTTGGCGGCATCCTCCAACATAAAGCTATTGAACCAGTAGCTATCAATGAGGCTCCCCTCATTCTCATCAGCGGGAAGGTCGATATCAAATAGCTCCATCCCCATATCACCCAGTGTCTCCAACCCATCTAACAGAAAGGACTCCTCATCCTCTTCCGGCAGTGTGTCTGGGTCAGGCTCTGGTGGATTTAGAAAATCATCCGGGGCATCAATGATCACCTCCAGCGGAGTGGTGCCGCCCAGCTTTTGGTCAATCAATGCCATCCCCTGGTAGATTTCAGTAGTTGGCTTGTAGTAGTTGATGAAGCTGTTCTCAACGCTGAGCTGTGAAATCCCTACTATGGTGGCAACCAGCAGCAGTAAGAAGCTGATCATAACCGGAGTGGCTCTGGTCTGAATGAAATCACCTACTGCCCCGGTAATTCTGCCGCTGATATCTTTATGGTGGGCCGCCGCCTGTGGTTTCATCAATACCAGCAGAGCGGGGAATAGCGTGAAAGCGAGGATCAACGCAATTCCCGTCCCGATAGCCATCACGATACCGAAATCAATCACCGGGCGGATACCACTGACGATCAGGGAGCTGAAGGCGACGATTGTGGTGATGGCCGTATAGAAACAGGGGAGGGCCTTGCTTCTCAGAGTCGCCTCAACCAGCGCATATTGGGTCAGGTTTTCATTCTCTGCGTGCAGCTCGCGGTAGCGGACGATCAGGTGAACCGTTAGGGAGAGGGTGATGATCAGCAGCAGTGAGATGAAATTGGAGGAGACCACAGTAACCGGCCAGCTCATCAGCCCAAGGAAGCCCGTGGTGATGATCCCGGTGCCAAAACAGGTGATGATGGGGAGGATAATCCAGCGGGGGCGACGGAAAGCGATGGCGAGGATGGTGAGTACAAAAAGTAGCACCCCGATACCAAAGGTGGATAGGTCGTGGCGGACAAACGCAATCGAGTCGGCCACAATCATCGGTACACCGCCGAGATGCATCTGAGCCTGATCTTGATGGAGACCCATCGCGGCACGTATCTCATCAATAGTCTGCTGCTGTTGTGCCTGTTTGGTGATGTTGTGTTCTCTGAACTGCTGGCCTACCTGATCCAACTCCAGCTGTTGCTCGCTGCTAAGGGGGTTATTCAGGGCCAGTTCACGCAGCTCGCTACGGCGGTTGAGCAGGCGTAGATAAGTTGCGTCACGTTTCAGGTTGAGCTGTAGTGCCGTGGTCTCTCCATCCTCACTGACCAACAAGTTGGTGTAGAGGGGGCTATTGAGGAACTCCTTGTGGGCCAGTGCGATGTCGGTGGAGGGGGAGAGCAGGGTGCGGGTCTCACGCTGTATGTCGGTAAACCCGACTGGGGGGCTGTTGATCAGAGGGACATTGAGGATGCTGGTGACGGAGGAGAGCGCATCGATAGCCAGTAACTCGTTCTGTAGCTGCTCCAGATCGTTGAGCGTATTGGCACTGAACAGCGGCTCTTTCGGGGTGTAGGTTATCACCAGATACTCATCAGACTCGTAACGCCCCTGGATAGCACGGTGGTACTTCAGGCTCTGATCATTTTCCAGAACCAGAGAGTCGGCAGAGGCATCCAGATAGAAGTTCTGCGCATAAAAACCAGCGCCTCCGATGAGGAGGAGGAGAGAAAACAGGGTGAGCCAAGGGTGCCCTAGAACGATTCGATAGTACATTGAGATAGATTAGCCTCCGTAACCACGCTATCTTACAGAGAAAAAAGAGGAAAGTTGAGGATTAAGCGGTCTAAAAGTTATGTTTTTAACGGTTGCTAAAATGTTGCTTGTAACGTCTCGACTATTTACTTAGAATTCACCGCAATTCACAAGTAGTGCGTGAGATGTTGTTGGTTATACCCCCCGTGGTGTTTGCCTGTTATATCCATGAAGTACGGTGAGTTTTGGTGCGCTAATGGATAGCGTATATTTTTTGTAGTTATAATGTGTAGTTATAATTTGTAGTTTAAAGGTAATCATAGATATGGCAACAGGTACAGTAAAGTTCTTCAACGACTCTAAAGGGTTTGGTTTCATCGTTCAGGATAATGGTGGGGATGATGTTTTTGTCCATTTCCGTTCTATCCAGGGAGATGGCTTCAAGACACTGGCAGAGAACCAGAAAGTTAATTATGACGTTGAAGAGGGGCCGAAGGGTCTTTCAGCCGTAAATGTCACCAAGATTGACGGCTAGGTTCAATTGACATTGGTTGTTAAAGCCCGCCTTGCGCGGGCTTTTTTGCGATAGGGGAGTGGGATAGTGGCAGTGAAGAGTGAGCTGGAGGTCTTTGTACGGTTCGATTTTCGGGGGAAGAGCCTCTCTCCGCAGGTCACAGTCGATCTTGATTTACAGATGGAGCAGCAGGGGCACCTTTCGGACTTCAAGTTGATGCTGGCCAGAGAGAACGGGATTGATCTCTACAGTTATGAATTTGAGGTGATGGAGTCGCTACCCATTGTCGTTAGGCGTGCTACTGGGCTGGCCGAACAGTTTTCTCTACAAGGGGTTTTTGATGCAGAGGGGTTTGAGGCACGCTGGAGGGTGTTGAAAGAGCAGCAACAGATTGAGGCAGTGGCGCTGGAGTACCTGGATAGAGAGACGCTGGAACAGAACCCTCAGTGGCAGGCAGCACTGTTGGCGGTCTATCAGTTGGGCAAGAGGGGGCTGTGAAAACAGTCACCGTATCCGGGGTACGGGGCTACCTGCTCCTCTTTAGCCATATGCGGGCCTATACCTCGCTGTTGGGCCATATTGTGGGCAGCCATGCCGAGATCACGGGATACTCCGAGATGCACCTGCGTCTGAGGGATCAGCGGGCACTGCATAAGCTGGCGCAGCAGGTTGCCCGGCGCAGCCAGAAAAATTACCGGGGCCGTTATGTCTTTGACAAGCTGCTGCATAACCATCTTGATACCCGGCGCAAGGTGTTAAGACGCAACGATGTCTACCCACTGATTATGGTGCGCCACCCTAAAGAGACCATTGAGAGTATTCTGCGGCTAAAAGCGCGCTTTATTGACCACCCTGGTGTGGCTGAGCAGTACTATCTGCAGCGCTTACAGCAGCTCAGGCAGGTGGTTCAGTGGTGTGATGGTGAGTGTCTCTTTATCCAGGGAGAGGCCCTGGTCGATCAGACGGATCGGGTGCTGGAGAAGATCACCCAGTGGCTGCAGCTGGAGAGCCCACTCAATAGCCAGTATGACCGTTTTCAACATACCGGCAAGAGAAGGCTGGGGGACTCCTCGGAGCATATCTTTGCCGGTAAGGTGCTGCCAATGGAGGCGCGCAAGAGAGACGATCAGGATGCTCTCGATCTGGATCTGGGGGAGATTAGTGGTGCGGTAGCGGCCTATGAAGCGTTCCTGGCTTTTATCTCAGGAGAGGTCGCAGCGGACAAAACGGTGTTTACCTGAGGCACCACGCTCAATGTGCTCTACCCTCTCAACCTCAAGGGTTATGGATGGTGTTACCTGTTCGGCAAAGAGAGCCAGTAGTCTCTGTTTCACAGGGGGAGAGAGCGCCTGCTCCATCTCAACCTGTAGGGTGATCTGCTCAATTTTCTGCTGACGGAACTGGAAGTGGTGAATGCCCTCAACACCATCAAGTAGATGGGTCAGCTGTGAGGGGTAGATCAGCCCCCCCTGCGGAGTATGAATCAGGTCATTGCTGCGACAGACCTCCATCTTCATCATCGGGAAGGGAGAGCCACAGGAGCAGACCCCCTCCTGCAGAGTACCCGTGTCACCGATGGCATAACGGATCAGCGGCTGAAGCCGGTTGGTTAGTGAGGTGACTACCAGCTCTCTCTGCCCCTTGACCTCCAGTGACTCCAGCAATACCAGATCGCTGTAGATATGCTGGTTACCATGGCTGCATTCACAGGAGATATTGGGAATCTCCCGGCTTCCGTATTGGTTGTAGAGCTTACAGTGGAACGCCTGTTCGATGAGCTGGCGCTGCTGTGGATGGAGAACCTCGGCGGTGCAGAAGCTCCCCTTGATTGTAGTGGGCACCTTGATGCCCTGATCAATGAGGTAACGGGCCAGTGCGGCCAGAATCGAGGGGTAGCCCCGAACCACCACAGGTCGGTAGCTGCAGAGGGTGTCGCTCCACTGCTGCAGGGTGGCCTCATCAAACTGGTAGGCTCCAACAATCTGTTCAGCGCTGAGGCTGGTGTGAATCCGCTCTGAGAGGGCGGGGTGCTGTTGTTGATCCTGGGAGGCTCCCCAGAACTGCAGAACAGGTTCCCCAGGGCGCCAGCCACACTGCATAAAACTGCGGTATTGACCCGCGTGCATCAGCTCAGTTTTGTGTGCATCGTAGTAGTAGGCGAGAGGCGTACCGGTAGAGCCTCCGGTGTATCCCTGTTGCAGTGTGGATCGATCTGCCTGCTCATTAATCAGCTCCTCTCCATACTGGATGAGGTCAGCTTTCTGTAATATCGGCAGACATCCGGGGAAGGTGCTCCAGTCCATACAGCCCAACCGCTGGTGGTAGTAGGGGACCTGTGAGACAGCAAATTTCAGCAGGGCCGTCAGGTCGTGGTGCTGTTTCTGCAGGAGTGATGACTGCTCCAGCTGTTGGTTGGCGAGCAGCTGATTCAGTAAGCGGAAGCGCTCACGATAGAGGAGACGCTGTAGAGGATAAAGCAGGGGGCGGGGTAGTCTCATCGTGGTACCTGTTGTAGTTTGTGCTGTAGTCTACGCCAATTTTCCTGGTCGGAGGGGTAGTGGAGCAGTGCATCAGCAATCTCCTCCAGGCGCAGTTTACGGTGCTTATCCGAGTTGATTTTTCTCCAGACGCTGGCCTCGGCAAGAAAATTGGAGCGGATATTCTCGATGAACGGATCGATCAATGGCAGCGCGGGGTGTCTGCTCTGGTTCCACCACTGCTGCTTACGGGCGCAGAGATGGGTGAATGTTTCCAGACGGGACTCAATCTCTGTACTCAACTGGCTGTAACGTCTCCTGAGCCGCTGTTCGCTCTTAGCGAGCTGTTGCTGTACCACTGTCTCACTCAGCGGCTGCTCCGGGAAGCCGGATTGAATGAGCGGTTCAAGGCTAAAGAGCAGCACATCTCCATAGAACTGGCGCTCAAATTCGACCGAGAGGTCAATTTTCTGCTCTGAATGAGAGGGGGTTGCATCTACACCGGGGCGATGCTCGGCTCGCCCCAGCCCCTCCAGTGTGCGCTTGTGCAGCATCGGCAGGTTGGCTGAGAGGAAGCGCTTGCCCAGTCTCTGTTGTAGCAGCCTGCCTAATGCCGGCCCTGCCATCCTCAGTTTTAGCGAGGCAAAGGGGAGAAAGGCATCAACTCCTGAGTAGGTCATGACATAGTTGGCGGTGTAGACGGTGCGTGCGGGTTGGCAGCTCTCGAACAGGGTCTGCTCACCCGGCTGAAAGTGGGTGTGACGGGTGGGGTGCTCACCATAGAAGAAGAGAGAGAGCCGCTCGGCAAAACGGCTCAGGCAGTGGCTGTGGTTATGTTCTCCCTTCAGGTCACAGAGATAGCGGTAGGGGGAGCTTGGGGGGGCGTAACCAAACAGGTCGGTCATATCGTGGTAGGCGGCCTCCCCCTGTTGGTGTGCCTCAGCCTGATGGAACTGACAGGGCTGATCGGCCTCCTGTTCCGCCAACTGGGTGAGAAAGGTGTTGAGGTCGAGCAGTAAATTGCTGGCCATTACCGTGGGAGAGACGGGAGGGTCACCAACCAATTTTCCAGTGACCATTACCGTCTCTGTGCGGCGCTGGAAGAGCTGATCCAGCTGGTAGAGGTAGTTGATACAGTAGAGTGGATCGGGCTGATCCTCTACGGTGACCTGAAACTCCTGATCACTATCAACAAACCAGAAGAGCGCTCTTCTTTCGGGGTGCTGCTGCTGAAGTGCCATCAGTTTAAGGAGTGCAAGATTGCGGGTGGCAGAGGCTCCCTTATGTGTGTGAATGGGGTTTAGTTCACTCAGGGTACGATGGAGATCATGGTGCAGGGATGGGGGAATCTCCTCCACTATGGACTGTTGTTCACTCAGGCCGAAGTAGAGACACTCCAGTCCACTCTGGTTGAGCTGGTGGCCCAGCTGTTGGATTTTTGTGATGGAGTCCGGGCGGTTGCTATCATCGGCAATCAGTACCGTAACCATCGGGTAACTATTTTCTGTTGTGCCCCCATATTGATAGGTTTGACAAAGCGTCTGTAGACTATGAAGGCACTGCTGTAGCTGTTGGGGGCGGTCAGCTACCGGAATAACAATGGTGAAGTGGTGGCGTCTCTTTTCTGTTGTATTTTGGTCTTCTGTATTTGGGGCGTCTGTTGTGCTGTACCACCCCTCCAGTTCGCGGAAAAATGTCTGGTAGAGGGAGAGCCGTTCCGGGTTCAGGTTGTGATGAAGCCACTTCTCCATGTGTGGCAGTAGCTGTTGATAGAGGTGGAGCCATGAGGCTGCCTGAGCGCTGGAAGGCGGCTCTTTGTCGTTCACTCTCAGCGCTCTCATCTCTGCCTGGATTTCGGCCACTCTCTCCGCCTGGAGCGAAACCGGCTGTTGTTGCAGAAATTGGGAGAGGGCACTCATCTAACGGCCTGACTGATAATCTGGAAATGCATTCTTGTCTATCGGGATCTCGATTAGATTGATCCCCTTGTAGAGGTCACAGTGGGTAAACAGAGTGCGGAGCTCAGCCTCCTGATCAATTTTGAAGTGGGAGATACCGAAGGCGCGTGCCAGTAGTGCAAAGTCCGGGTTGATAAAATCACAGTCAATATAGCGCCCCTCGTACTGCTGAAACTGGTTTTTTCGAATCAACCCCATAGCCCCATTATTGAGGAGTACCACATTGATCGGGATGTTGTAGTTGACCGCTGTCATCAGTTCAAGAGCACACATCTGAAAACCGCCATCTCCGAGAAGGGCGAAGGTGGGGTGCTGGTTCAGCAGGGAGGCACCAATGGCGGCTGGAATGGCATGTCCTAGCGAGGAGATTCCGCTGTTGGGGAGGTAGTGGTGGGAGGGGGAGGCCCGAAACAGGTTCTGTCCATAAATGATGTTGTCATCGAACAGAGAGAGGGGCTCATCCACAAAGTGGCGCTCGAGCTGGGCGAAAAACTGTTGAATCAAGGGTGGGGTAGAGCGGAGAATCGGACTCTCTGAAGGGGGGGGAGAGAGGCTCGGTTTAGGCAGGGGTGATGCGGAGAGGGGCTGCTGTAACTGCGTTAAAACGGCGCGTAGTGTCGGGACTACGGCAGCCTTAATCGCCAATGTGGCAGAGAAGACCTTCTCTAGTTGGGCGGGGTTATGGTCTACCTGAATGAGCTTTTTTTCTTGTAGAAGTTCAGGGCTCCAGAGATAGCTGGTACGCTCATTGAAGCTGGCTCCCAGGATAATCAGCAGATCAGCCTCTTCCGTGATTGTCCGGTATGCATTCCCATCCGAGGTGACCCCCAATGAGCCGATGAAATAGGGAGAGTACTCAGAGATCACCCCTTTGCCTTTGAGTGTCGTGGTGACCTCGATATTGAACAGTTCACAGAGCTGATTGATCTCCCTCCCCGCATGGATGGCACCGTGGCCCGCAAGGATGACCGTCTTCTTCGCCTGCTGGATAAGGGTGGAGAAGGTGTTGGTGGCACGATTGGGGGGGGGGAGCAGGGGGCCTTGGGGGGGGAAAGTGATACGATCAAGAATCGTCGCATCGACCTCCTCTTTTTGCAGGTTGTAGGGCAGACTCAATACAACGGGGCCAGGTTGGTCAGAAAGCAGTATCGTTGTCGCCTCAGTCAACACCTCAAGCAGCTCATCTGTCTGGCGGATTAGTTTATGGTAGCGGGTAATGGCA
The DNA here is from genome assembly GCA_018671205.1 of Gammaproteobacteria bacterium. Lineage (GTDB taxonomy): Bacteria > Pseudomonadota > Gammaproteobacteria > Thiopontia. The sequence continues at coordinate 691 of JABHIC010000196.1, read as the reverse complement.
GAGAAGAGGGTGTTCTGATTGATGCTTCCGCCCTCTCCAGAGCTCTCCTGCAGGCCACCTTTACCAAAAATGGAGGTAGGGGCTTCGCCAGTGACCGCGAGGACTGGAAGTCGATCCGCATAGGCATTGGCAATGCCCGTTACCAGATTAGTTGCTCCAGGGCCTGCGGTTGCAATACAGGCCGAAACTTGTCCAGAGACACGAGCAACCCCCCCAGCCATAAAAGAGGCGCCCTGTTCATGCTTGGTGAGTATCGAGTGGATTGAGGAGTGGTATAAATGGTCATAGATCGGAAGCACATGGGCACCCGGGATTCCGAAGAGCTGTCGGATTCCCAACCGTTCCAGATACCTGACGATGAGTTCGCTGACTTGCATGGAAGAGATTATAACTAATTAAGAGGCGAGTGATTATCCTCGATTATTCGTCTCTCTCCCTACCACGGCCTCCATTCTCGAACAGGCTCCTAGCACGGCACGGAGAGCCGCAATGTATATGCGAGTAGATGAGGATTCAAGAATTGTGATAGAGTCCATTCGTTGATAAACTTGCTGGATTCAACCCTGAAGTGCAATTTTTTCTCCGAATGATTTCCCAAAAAACACCTCGGTTGGTGTCGCATATCCTAGGGTCTTTCTAGGACGCCTATTGAGCTGTCCCTTGGCCCTCTTTACCATCCTTTCTGTGACCT
>JABHIC010000195.1 GCA_018671205.1 Gammaproteobacteria bacterium | reverse complement strand
CGACAAGACAACATAGGTGGTAATTCATCAGAATTTCAGGCACTATACCCTCCTAAAGGCCAATGTTCAACCATTGAACACTGCAAACTGCAATCACTCCCCCCTCAAACGATTAACTTTCCCTCCAAACCACCATGCACAGCTTTCTTGATTCCCCCTTTATTCACACTATCAACCGCTACAGAACCTACCTGACCCCAAAAACGGATCACCCCTCACGCTGGCTTTTGATTAGCTTGATATTTGTGGCGATTGGTGCCGGAATTACGGTACGTTTTCTCTGGGATATCAACATGCAAGATACTCCGGGAACCAAGTGGCTAGATGAGTTGATGCTTACCACCAATGATGGCTACCTCTATGCCACCCGAGCCAAAATGATCACTGAGGGGGCGATCCACGGCAATTCAACCATGCAATATGCCTCCATGTTCAGTGCAGATGGTGCCCTGCTCTTTTTTACCTGGCTGGTAGCAAAGATCACCCCGTTCTCCTTCGAGACCATCATCCTCCACACCTCTACCGTCATCTCCTCACTGATCGTGATCCCGATTATTCTGATTGGTCGTAGCATAGGCAGCACCTGGCTCGGATTTTTTGCTGCCATTATCACCGTTGTGGGTCGCGCCTATCTCGACCGTACCCGTGCCGGATATTTTGACACCGATACCTTCTCGCTACTCGCCCCAATCCTTCTGCTCTATCTACTGGTACGCACTATCTCGATCCAACGTACAGAGCCGGTACTTCTGGCCGCCCTTTTCACCATCATCATGCCCTTTTTCTATGGCAATAGTGGTCTGATTGGAGAGAGCCTGATCATCGCCTTCCTGGCTTATACAACAATTCTCTATCACAGGGAAAATTTTGCCCCTGCTGCAGTTCTGATCATGTCCGCCGCCCTGCTCAACTATCCAATGGCAGCCAATCTACAGATTGCCCTGATTGTCGGTACCTATCTCCTCTGTAAGTTTGGTGAGTTGAGCCACAAGCACCTCTCTATTCTTGCGGTTGTCTCTCTGATAGCGGTCATCCCCTCTACCCAATTTTTTAGTGATGTAGCCGATCGAGTCACCCGTTATGCCGATCGGGGAGGTGCCGATATTGCCGGAAATGCCAACGATATTAGTCTCACCTATCTCGATGTCACAGGAACCATTGCAGAGGCACAGACGATTCAATGGGGCCAATTTGCCCAGGTGGTCACTGGAAATGAGTACACACTGATCCTCTCGGTTATTGGATTTGCCTTCCTGATTCTCTGGCGACCCGCTATGGTCGCCCTCCTCCCCTTTGCTGGTATCGGTTTTTTCGCCTTCAGTGGGGGGGAGCGCTTCGCAACCTACTTTGTACCGGTGGCGGCTTTTGGTCTCGCCTACCTGTTTATGTGGCTGGCACGCTGGCTCCCCTGGAGAGCAACCGGCCTGATTGCTGCATCAGGAATGACACTCCTGACCATCTGGCCCAGTCTCCAGTTTGCCAATAACTATAACCCCGGCACTGTATTTAATACCGATGAGGTACGGGTACTGGATGCGCTAGCCACCCAAAAATCCGGAAAAAAAGATTATGTGATTGCGTGGTGGGATTACGGCTTCCCGGTCAACTACTATTCAGGCAGAAATACCATCATCGATGGCGCAAACCATACACGTGACAACTTTCTGGTCTCTAAAATCCTCTCAACCGACTCACAGTTACAGGCCGCCAACCTGGCTCGACTGACCGTTGAGACCAAAGTAAAAATGGCTGCTTCACAGGTCTCTGATGCCCTCTTCCTCGACAAGGAGGGCAATGCCATCGACCCCACCCCCCTATTGGAGTCTCTGAGAACAGCTGAATACCGTGCCCCAAAAAAGAGTCGTGAGGTGTTTCTCTATCTCCCACACCGCATGATGACCATCCTCAACCCGGTGCGGGCATTCAGTGACCGTGACCTCACTACTGGTCAACCCATTCCCCGCACCTTCTACAAGACCCAGGATTTCACTATCACACCAGACCGGATCGAGATGAGCGATAATCTTACCCTTTTCTCAAAAGAGGGCGCTCTGCAGACCAAAGATGGTAAAACTAAAATCAACAGCTACATTGAGGTTCATGTCGATGATAACTACAAAACGCATGTCAAAAAACAGGTTGTGGATGAAAACAGCACCCTCTCCATCATCTACCTGAAGACCTACGGTACCATGCTTGTGGTCGACCAAGAGGTGCTTAACTCTGTGTTCTTCAAACTCTTCTACTTTGAGAGTTTTGATCCAGAACTTTT
>JABHIC010000194.1 GCA_018671205.1 Gammaproteobacteria bacterium | reverse complement strand
ATCTCGATGTACAGACGGTACTGCCGCCGGGTTATCTCTGTTGTGGTTATCCACAGCGTGCGGCAGGAGAGGAGAGCAAGAGCCATCAGATCTCAATGGGCAACCGAATCCTCTTCCACCGCATTGCCAACACCCTCAACTACCTCGATATCAAGACGGTACTGGTCTCTTGCGGCACCTGTATGGATCAGCTGATGCAGTACGAGTTTGAGCAGATCTTTCCCGGTTGCCGCCTGTTGGATATTCATGAATACCTGATGGAGAAGGGGGTAACGTTGGCGGGGGCAGGTGACAGCCAATACCTTTTCCATGACCCCTGCCACTCCCCTATGAAACGTTATTCTGCCCTACAGGTTGCTACTGCCCTGACCGGCAGTGAGGTAGAGCTCTCTGATCGCTGTTGTGGGGAGTCCGGCACCTTCGCCATCACCCGTCCTGATATAGCCAGCCAGGTGAAATTCCGTAAAGAGCAGGCACTGAAGCAGGATAGAGAGCGGCTGAGGGGTGCAGAGAAGATTCTCACCTCCTGTCCCTCCTGTCAGCAGGGGTTGATGCGCTATCAGCAGAGTGGGCTGGAGGCAGACTATCTGGTGGTCGAGCTGGCCAGGCAGCGACATGGTGAGGCGTGGCAGCTGAAATTCCGCCAGACCATGGAGCAGGATGGATTGGAGCAGGTGCTGTTATAAGCCGAGTACTCCGACAACTCAGGGGTTAGGTAATAGCTTTGCCGGTTTCGAGATTTGGTACATTCTCAGGTTGATATGGCTGGTTGACTGGTTGATATGGCTCATTTTTTTGTTCATTGACCCCATCAGCTGCATGGCCTGCTCCCCCAGTTGATCGAAGTGGACAATCTGCTCGGTGATGACCCCCGTCTCCTGTTCCATTGCCCCGATATGGTGGTTGATTGAGCGCATATTGGTGAGCACCTTATCCATATGGAGAACATGCTCATTGACCTGAACCATGTCGTTCTTCATTCCGGACATCTGCTTCGAGATGGTGATCGCTTTTTCATTCATCTGCTCGATACTACTGACAATATAGGTGAACTGGTTGGCGAGTTCCGTGATGTAGAATGCGATCACCACAACAAATATCAGGAGCAGAGTACCGATGCTCTGAACCAGTAGAGCGGTCTGTTTGGTGGTCTTATCGGACTGTAGTCGTTGCTGGTCGGTCTCCTCATGAAAGTGGCACATCTGCGCATAGAGCGCACGAGCAACCTCAAGACTGACCTTGGAATCCATCATTTGGAGATCATGGCATAGGCACCATGCGGTTAAACATACGGAAGGGGCGAGAGACCCGGTCAATATTGTGATCCATTCCCTGAACAATAGTGGCGACAGACTCCAGATTCTGGTCCATTCCGCCCACATCATTCACCATCTGTTCAACCATCTGGCCGGTATGGGTCATTCTTCCAGAAATTACGACGATATGACCGTTCATCTGCCCCACCGTGGTCTCCATGGTGGAGATCTCATCCACAATTTCAGGCAGCTTTGCAACACTGGTGACGATACTTTTCATGGTGTCCCTCATCTGACCCATGTCATAAACAACCGACTCCATCTGCTGATCCATCTTCCCCATCACCGCTGCAATCTGGTTCATCTGCTCAGAGACCACCACAACCAGGATCATAATAGAGGCGGCAATCAACATCAGCCCCAGGATACCGCTACGGATCACCCGATTGGTCCAGAGAGCCGTTCTTGCCCCCATTTTGGCCCGCTTCTCCAGTGATTCGTGAAAATAGTTGATGCTGTGGAGGATCAACGCCTCCTGGCTCATATTTTTCGTGGAGTCGTCGTTACCCTCCCGCTTATGATGTAGTTGTGCCAGTTCGTCATCCATTATCAGAACCCTTCAGCCGCTACTCTGTGGTGCTGCCAGAGCGCAGAGGGTTGGGAAGAGAGAATGTTGGCAGAGACCTATTCATAAACGATTCCAGTATAGCAGTTGGCCTCCCTATAAAAAGACGAATGTGCACTTTTACCGGCAGTAGAGAGGAAAATAGTCGTAGGGGTGGCCGGTTGCCCCATGATGATGGATTATTTTTTGGTATACGTATATATACGTATTTAATCATGGAAATCGTGTACTATAGTTATGGTTGTCCGGTGAAGGCGAATTTTTATGGAGGGGATCAGGATGGGTACACTATTAATGGTAGGGTTGGCAGTCATCACAATGGTTTTCGTACTGATGGTGGCATGTAAGGATTGTGGTAAGTCATTGCTTGATTAGGGTTGTGGGGGGGCGCTGCTCCCCATCAACCCTGCCTCGTTCGAGGAGGCTCTTTTCAATCCGTTGAGGATTAAAATGGTGTTGCAGAATGGGAATAGCCCACTCTGGTTGAGAGCCACCACACATATAAATATCAAAGGCCGCAAACCCGCTGTCGGGCCAGGTGTGCACTGAAATATGTGACTCTGCCAGACAGGCGACGCCGGTCACCCCATTGGGGGTAAAACGGTGAAAATGGCGGTGTAGTTGTGTGGCACCCGTCACCTCAATGATCTCATCAAAGGCATCGTGCAGGGTCTGTTCACAGTCGATATGGGTAGCCCCGTGCAGATCCACGATAAGATGCCGGCCCAGGCTGTGAAGGGGGTTCGTTGAGTCGCTCATATTAGCCCATTATGAATGGTTTTCTGAACAGTTACGACACCGGGATGAGTACTTCTGTCGGCCCTCTCCCCGCAATGGGTTAAGATGAGACCATGAGAATGGTGTCTGCTCTGGAGAGAGAAAAGGTACTCGACTATACGGTGCTGGCAATCCTGGCGATTGGTGCAGGGTGTGGCCTGGTCTATGAGTATCTGCTCTCCCACTATGCGGGGCGGGTTCTGGGGGCGCTGGAGGTCGCCATTTTTGGCATCATTACGGTGATGATGATTTTTATGGGGGTGGGGTCGTTTCTGGCGCGTACCATCCGTAACCCCTATAGTGGATTTGCCTGGCTAGAGGTATTGCTGGCGCTGCTGGGCAGTAGCAGTGTGCTGCTGATTGGGGGGCTGTTTGCCCTCTCCGGGCTATTTCCCAAAATCCTCATGGAGACCTTCAATCTTCCGCTAGATCTTCAGCCACAAGGTGGCTGGATTATCTGGGTTGAACAGGTCGCGCGTTTCTCCCCTTATCTGGTGGCAGCGATGCTCGGAACAATGATTGGTATGGAGATTCCACTGATCGCCGAGGTGCGTGCCGGTATCTACCAGCAGAGCGAGAAGAGGCCGCTGAAACATAGCATCGGCTCCATCTATGGTATCGACTATATCGGTGCCGGGGTGGGGGCCAGCCTCTGGCTACTCTATATGTTATCGATGGAGATCTCTACCGCAGCGGCGATCACTGCGTCGGCCAATCTGCTGGTGGGGCTACTCTTTTTTTTCCTCTTTAGGGAGAAGATTCGCTGGCCGGCAGCCCTGTTGGCGACCCATCTGCTGGCCGCTGTTTTACTCTTGCAGATCTTTGATAAAGGGGCGGAGTGGTCCGCCTCGATGGAGGATATGCTCTACAAAGATCAGGTGGTCTATCGGGTCAACACGCCACATCAGCGTCTCATTGTGACCGAGCGCATTACCAACCCGGTGCTGCCGACCGTGCTGACCTTTTATCTTAACGGGCGTACGCAATTTGCCAGCAATGATGAGCATATCTACCACTCGATGCTGACCTATCCGGCACTGGCCGCATCGGCACGTCAGAAAAAGGTGTTGATCATCGGGGGCGGGGATGGGCTGGCACTGCGAGATGTACTGCGCTGGGCGCCAGAGTCTGTGGTACTGCTGGATCTGGATGAGGCGCTGGTGCGGCTGTTCAGAGAGCCGATTGAGTCCAGCGATGGCGTGGTGGAAAATGGTCGTCTACTGGCGGCCAACCGTGGCTCATTGAGCGATGAGCGGGTAGAAGTGGTGCTGGGGGATGCCTTTTTGACGGTGAATCGGTTGTTGCTTGATGGTGAATTTTTTGACACCATTATTGTGGATCTGCCGGATCCATCGCATCCGGATCTAAACAAACTGTATAGCGCCCGTTTTTATGCCAAACTATTGGGGTTGTTAGCGGGAGATGGGGCGATGGTGGTACAGTCCACCTCCCCCTACCATGCACAGAACACCTTTATCAGTATTGGCAAAACGGTTCAGCATGCCGGTTTTCTACATGTAGAGCAGTATCACGCCAATGTCCCGTCGTTTGGCGAGTGGGGCTGGACGATTGCGACCAAGAATGGAAAATCGGCACGGCAGCGGTTGCAGGCGCTTAAAACAGTGCCGCTGGAAGATGGCTGGATGACCCGGGGGGTGCTGTTGGCAGCATTTGAGTTCGGGAGTGATTTTTACAAAGAGAGGGAGACCATCCAGATCAACCGTCTGGGGTCGATGGTGGCCTATCAGTACCACCACGCCGATTGGCAGCAAGAGGTGGGGCTGATGTCGCTGGAGTAGTTTATGGTGCCCGGGAGTGGGTACATTGTTACAGGTCTTAGATGAGATAAGGAGCACGGCTTTGATGAATGAGAGGTTGACCGAGGTTGTTGAGGCACTGAATGGTGCAACAACAGTAGAGGGGTTGGTAATGGCTGCCGAGATTATCGACAGAGAGGAGCAGATGGCAAAGGTGACGGTAGAGAGCCGTGAGGAGCTGCCGATGATTCTCGATATCAACGATGATCAGATTCTGGTGATGACCAACCTATGGGGTGCAGAGGAGGTGAAGAAGGGGGTTGAGGCAGAGATGATGAGCACCATGCTCAGTATGAATATTCCGCTGCCACTCTCCTCATTTGCTAAAACAGGAAGTCAATATCAGCTCTTCGGTGCGCTCTCTGTGGAGAGTAGAGACGAGGTCATTGTGCAGGAGGTGGAGCTGTTGAGCAGCAATGCCGAAGCGGTATTGGATACTTTTTCGGTCTACCTGGATGAGTTGTAAACGTCTCCCTCGGATGAAAAGAGGGACTTTTTTGAACCTATTTAGGGCTGTTCTTGGGAGTGATAAGTGATGAGTGGTTGGTTGAAAACGATATTTGATTTTGGGCGTGGCAAGGTTAATGAGACGGGTGAGGCGATCGCCAGTGATCCGCGTGTGGCAATGGCTGCGATGGAGCAGAGTATCCGGGATGCGGATCACAAACAGGCACAGGCAAGAAGCGCACTGACCGATGTGATGGCACAGGATCGGCTGGCACTCAAGGCGGTCGCTGAGCTTGAGGCCAAAATGGAGGAGTATGAGGGGTATGCGGTAGCGGCTGATGCGAAAGGAGACGAGCCGCTGTTGAACGAGGTGGTTGATAAAATTGCGGAGATTGAGACGGATCTGGTGGCCAAACGGGCGATGCAGGAGGGGATCAGTGAGCAGGTCAAAAACCTCAAGCGCACCGTGGCGGAGACCGAGCGCAATATCAAGTCGATGAAGACCGAGATCAAAACCGTCAAGGCGACGGAGTATGCCCAGCAGGCCGCAATAGAGGCCTCCGCAAAGTACTCCGGGGCATCCTCCGATACCAGTAAGGCGGCAGAACGGTTGCGGCGTATTAAAGAGAACCAGGCTCATCGGCAGGCAAAGATGGAGGTGGCACGGGAGCTGGAGCAGGCGACCAACGGCGATGAACTGAAAACTAAACTGGCGGCAGCCGGTATTGGTGAGAGCCGCCCCGGACGTGAAGATATTATGGCGCGTATCCGTAACAGACGAGGTTAGTCACCCCCGCTATGAGCTGGCTGAAAAAATTGGGTATCGGTGGCGGGGAGGGTGAAGAGAAGAGAACGGAGCCTCGTCGTCTTGAACATCCACGAGACCTCCTGCTTGGGGATATGGTGAAGTTTGAGTTCTCGGCACAGCGTGAGATCAGCAACAAGATCTTTACCGTCACCCGTATGTGGACCCTCTCCAGCGGAGAGGGGGCTGCCGATCAGCAGCACTACTTCGGCCTGGAGGAGGGGGGTAACATGGTACGTCTGCGGGTGGTGGATGAGGCGCAGGTTGAGATCGCCATTGAGATTCTGCCAGACCGACTCCTACAGCTTTTCAAACAGAAAAATATTGTCGATCTGTTGGAGTCTGAGGGCTCACTTGGGCTACTGAAGCGGCGTAAGCCGGAGAAGGTGCCGGATACTCTTCATCCCTGGAGTGCCCCACTCTACCGTCAGGAGAGCTTTCTTCTCGCCTACCGTTTTGAGGGAGATTACCGTACCCAACAGCTCCCTGACGGGGCGGGTGAGGGTGAGGTGGGCTGCGACTATCGGAGACTGGTCTCGGATGATCGTCTCTATAGTGTGGAGTTTCGGGTCTTCGATGGCGGGCGAACTGAGGTTCATTTGGGGGTTGTGATCCCCCGGCGTAAACTGGAGGAGTTGTGGCCGGCCTCCTCCGCTAACCGGTGAGCCCTCTGCCGAAAAATGTACTCATTCATCCACTCCTTTTGGCACAACCGGCGTTACAAAAGTCTGGCTTTCACGGAGGATGAGTTACTGCGTGCGCTGTTGCGCTCGGGACTGTTTCTGCTCATTATTTTTGGGCTCCATAGCGGGGCAATGGTGCTCTTCGAGGGGTTTGGTTTTGGCGATGCGCTCTGGTTGACACTTACCACAGCGACCACAGTAGGGTATGGGGATCTCTCGGCAACGACCGGCTGGGGACGGGCATCGACGGTGGTGCTGTTATATCTGGGCGGCATCTTCGTGCTAGCGAAAGTTGTCGGAGATTATTTTGATTATCGTACTGAAAAGCGAACACGGCAGAGGTGCGGAGAGGGGGAGTGGAAGATGCAAGACCATATTTTGATCATCAATACACCGAGAGAGGGGGGGGAGAGCTTCTTTATCAAGGTGATTGAGCAGATCAGGGCCAACCGGCGTTATCGTGACACCATGGTACAGATCCTCACCAAACGGTTTCCCGCTGGACTGCCGACCAAACTATCCGAGATGGAGGGGGTCTCCCATAGAAATCGTGACGCACTGGATGATCAGGCGCTGCTGGAAGCGGGCGCTGATCAGGCCGTGGCGATCATTATTCTGGCGCGTGAGGAGCATAATCCGGATTCGGATAGCCGTACCTTTGATATTTTACATCGACTCAGGGAGTATGCCTTGGGGGATAAATTGCTGATTGCCGAGTGTGTTAATGACCGCAACCGGGAGCGCTTTCATGCGGCCGGTGCCGAGGTGGTGATGCGCCCGATTCGCTCCTATCCAGAGATGCTGGTGCGAGGGTTGGTCGCGCCTGGGGCGGAACAGATTATTGAGAATATGTTCACCTCCAGCCTAGATGAGTATGTGCGTCATGATGTGGTGCTGGAGAAGATGCCCTGGAAGCGGGTTGTCTGGCGATTGATGGCGGGTGATCTGGGGACGGCAGTGGCCTATATTGATGCCCGCTCCGGGCGGGTAGAGACCAACCCCGGTGCAGAGGCACGGGTCAATGCCTCCGCTATTTTTGTAATGGCCAGAGAGGGGCGCCAACATCATCCTGGCGCGATCCAGGCAGCCCTGGATGAGGAGATGGTGGATGGGTGAATCAACACGCTATCTGGAGGGGCGACTCCATCTCTGGTTACTCTTGCTCTCCATGTTGTTACTGTTGCAAGGGTGCGGTAACCCTTATGTGGAGCAGACTCAGGAGAGTGTAACCTACCTACAGAACCGGCTGGATACCCTGGGTGAAAAGCTGGATGGTGGGCAACTCACCCATGCGCTGTTAGTGAAAAACTATGCCGACAAGCTGGAGCGTTCACAACCCGATCTTCGTCCCATCACCCAGGCGTTGGCAAAAGATGCGACGACAGAGGGGAACCTCTATCAGGGGTTAGTGGATCGGTTGAGGGCAGTCAACCGCGCTCCCTCCAACAAAAGTGAGTACGTAGAGGTCGTGGGAGAGATCCAGTCACTCGATGCGGCATCGGACCCGGCGATCTTTAATGATGCACTCCTTGATCTGGTCAATACTCTGGCCGACCTCTCGGCAGGAACGCTGGCGCGAATCAATATTCCACAACCCGCAAGTGCCGAGCAGGGTGCAGTGGAAGGCATAGTACCGGGGAGTTATCTGGTGGGGAATCCCCATTATGGCTCGTGGGGGCAAGGGGGATCAGGCGGGGGGTTCTGGGCCTTCTATGGACAGTATCGGCTATTGGGTGATCTATTGGGCCGGTTTGGCGGCAATCGAAGCGGTATCCAATATAATGAGTGGAACTCGCGGCCACGCCACTCCTACTATCGCGACTATGGGCGAGGGCTGTATGGCACCTCCCGTGACCGAACCACTGCGCGTGATTTCGACAGCAAGATGGCTCGTCAAGGGGTTCAACCCGCCAAACCCAAACGGAAATATGGTTCAGCCGCAGGGCAGCAGCGACGCAGTAGCTACGCGACACTACGTAATAATTATACCCAGAGTGTGGGCAAAAAGTATGGGGCGAGCGGAGGGCCACGTCATGCGGGGGGCAGCTCCACGCGTTCATCCAACCTGTTCTCGGGTCAGAGTGGCACCAAAAAAGCGACATCTAGCCGCTCCTCCTCACTGTTTAGTGGAAGTGCACGCAGTAGCAGCCGTTCCGGTCGAGGCGCTGGGGGCTTTGGTGGCAAATAGAGTCGTGGGCACCTCGCTGTAGAGATGATTAATATTAAACCTTGATGAGTAAAGAGTATGGAATCTATTAACGCTATGATTATGCTGGAAAATGCCTCTCTGGGGTACTATGCGATTGACTTTGTGATGATGGTTGGGTTTATGGCGGCCTTGCGCCTGTTTGCCAGCTCGATTGCGGGGGTCTCACTCACGGATATCCTGGCCCAACAGGATAACTTTGCGGTAGGGATCACCCTGGCGGGGGCGATTGTGGCGGTGGCGATCCTGATGATGGGGGTTGTGGCAGGTGATGCCGGGAGTAGCTATATCGATGAGATCAGCCTGATGGCCGGGTATGGGGTCTTGGCGCTGGGGCTGATGGGGGTAACCCGAAAAATATTCGACCAGATCGCGTTGCCATCGGTGTCGATTCATAATGAGATTCTGCGAGGTAATATTGCCGCAGGAATTGTTGATGCGGGCAACCTGATCGCCACAGCGGTCATCGCACGTGCGGCGATGAGCTGGATTGATGGCTCCTCTTTTCAGGGGATAGTGGCCCTGCTGGGGATCTATCTGTTCTCTCAGATCCTGCTATTGGTCGCCACGATCTATCGTAAGAAGGTGTTTGAGAAGCGCCATAAGGCGAGTGGGAAGATGTTGGGCAGTGAGATTGCCGATGGTAATGTGGCCCTTGCACTACGCTTTTTCGGTCATCGCCTCGGTGTGGGGCTGGCGCTTACCGCCACCTCAGGGGTAGTGATCTATGACGCCTCTCTATGGATGGTTTCTCTACTGGCCTGGGCACTGGTAGCAGTGGGGATGTTTCTTGCGCAGACCGGGCTCTCCATTGTGCTACGCCAAATTTTACTGCCGGGGATCTCTGTTGGCCAGGAGGTGGGGGAGCAGCGCAATATTGCGATTGGTTCGATAGAGGCGGCCATCTACATCGGGGTGGGGTTCGCCTTTGTGGGGCTGCTGGGGTGAGTACAACGATCAATACGCTACGCTGGACCGGAACCATCACTGGGGTGATTGGTGCCATTTTACTTGCCCTCAATATTGAGGGGAGTGGTTATGGTTTCTTCTTCTTTTTGGTCTCTGCGGCCGCCTATAGCTACACCTCCTGGGTGAGCGGTGACCTTCCGATGCTGGTACTCCAGGGGACCTTCTTCGCCATTGATCTATTGGGAATCTGGCGCTGGTTTCTGGTCTGAGAATCCCCCAATGGCCTCCTGAGTGGATGGCTAGCCGATTTTTTTCTTCGCGGGGGCCTTTAGAGGTAGAAGAACGGTCATCTTCATCCCCTGGTGTGTACCCCGGCTCTCTGCGGTGATCTCACCGCCGAGCTGATGGACAAAATTTGCCGCAGAGTGAAGTCCATAGCCACTCCCCTCGCTTTTTGTGGTGTAGCCGGTCTGGAAGATACTTTCGATCTTCTCCGGTTCAAAGCCGCAGCCACTATCCTCGACCACAATCGTAAAGTAGTCACTACCCCGGGGGACGGTGGTGATGCGGATAAATCCATCAGAGTGGTCTTCATCATTGACGATCTTTTCAGTGATCGCCTCCATACTATTTTTGATCAGGTTGAGCATCAGCTGGATCAGGGGATTTCTGGGCAGAGTGACCAGATCAAGTTCAGGACTGAGGTGAATCTCTTTCTCGATCTGGTATTTGTTGAGTCGATCCTCAATCAGGCTCAGAGTGTCATCCACCATTGAGCGGAGGCTGAAATTTGAGGCGTGGATCACAGGACGGGAGGCACTTTGTTGAATAGAGATGATATCACTGATATGTTGGATGCCGTGGTTTAGCTTATCCAGCGTTCCGGATTCTTGGGTCATCGTATTGATTTTAACCATCGCCTCCGCCGTCTTTATCAGTACCTGAGAGGACTCCTGTAGTCGGTCGGTGATCTCCTCGACACTACCCTCTGCGGGGTTTTCAGCCATCGCGATACTCTCATTGGCGTAGCTGGTCATTTTGTTGGGCAGTTTATCGGTGATGCGAAGAATCTGTCGGCTCTTCATTAGATTGCCCACCATCCCGGTGATCACATTACCGATATTGTGCAGTACAGAGGCCCCCATCTCGGCGATACCCGCCTGGAATGCCGCATACTGCTCCTGACGTTCCGCACGGATCTGTTCACTCATATCATGAACGACCAGTACGGCACTTACACTGGTAGCACTGCTGGTTGTCTGGATCTTTGCACTATTGATCTGTACCGTCAGCTCCCCACCGGATGCAGTCATCAAGGTGTGTTGCCTGTCGATGTTAGAGAGATCATTGGTCGTGATGGTCTCAGGAATAATACTATTGAGCGGCTCACCGACAAGCTCATGACTCTGCAGTTGTGTTAGCGCCTCTATCTTCCGGTTGACCTTGAGAATAGAGCCCTGATGGTCGATTACGATGACCCCATCCACCATTGAGCGAAAAATCTCTTCCATCTCTTGTTGGGTCTCATGAAGCTCAGAGATGGTATGCTGAATGTTGGAAGACATCTGGTGTAGTGCATTGTTCAACATACCAAACTCATCTCGGCGCTCTGTGGTATAGGTGGTCTGGTAGTGTCCAGATGCAATCGCATTAGCTGTGGCAACCGCCTGGCGCAGAGGGCGGTGAAAATAGCTGGAGAGGAGGAGAGCGGCGGCGATGGAAAACAGAATCAGAATCCCCTCAATCTGCAGAAATTCGATCACCATCTGTTCTACGGCCTCATCAATATCCTCTCGATCCAGCTCAACATGAAGGTAGCCGAGAAACTCCTTAAAGGGGGTCTCAATACGGTGGGTAATAGCGATGGAGTTGTCATGATCCCAGAACAGGAAGGGGTCTGCGCTGCTAGCTAGCTGCTGAATAATGGGGGTCAGTGGCTCATAGCGTGCCTCTTCCAGTGGATTTTCTTCTGTCCCATCCGTCAGCACAATACCCTCCTTGTCGAGGATGATGACAGAGCGGATATCATCATTAGAGGTGAGCGCTCCGATCTGTGCATTCAGTTTGTGAATCTCCAGCGAGTGGAGCGGATCGAGCAGGTTTTGGGCCACAATCTCAATCATCTCCTCCCCAAAGTGTTTATGGTTCTCCTCCAGCGTGTTGACCTGAATATAGAGGGCAATTCCTGCGGTCAGATTAACCCCTAGCAGAATCAGGGCAAGGGTAAAGAGGAGGAGTTGTATGCGGATGGAGAGGTTCATGGAGGAGTGATTTTCTGAATCATATCTTTCAACTGCTGGAGGTTCTGCTGAGTCTGTTTGGAGATGAGATCAAATTTCTTGGTCTTCTGAAACTGCTGCAGCACGCTCTGGCCGGTTCGGTCACTCTCCATCGCGATGAGTACGCGACTGATTTGTGAGATTGTATCGGCAGAGAAGCCGGGGCGGAAACTGACAACATGACGAGGGACAGCCGGGCTGTGGTGGATCACCTTCAGGCGACTGCGGATCCGCTCCTTCAGGGAGTCAAATTTATGGTTATTGATGATTCCCGCCTCAACTCGGTTGCGCAATACCCAGGAGATGGTGCTCTTATCTGAGCCGGAGAAGTGGTAGAGGACACTGTTGTCGGTAACGATCTTTTTGTCGCCGGGCTCCTCAATGGGTTGCAGCCCTCTCCTGATCAGTTCACTCTTGCCAAGAAAATAGCTGGCGGTGGAGAAGGGCTCTTCGAAGGCAATTCGCTGTCCCTTGAGATCCTCAAGTGTATTGATGGGGGAATCTTTACGAGTAAAGATAACACTGTGGTACTGTGCCACCCCCTTTTTCCAGCGCCGCAGTACCATGGTGCTATGGGACTGCTCACTCACCATCAGCGCCGGATAGGGGCTATCAATAAAGAGATCAACCTTGCCCGTGCGCATGTTATCCGCCATCCCCTCGATCGAGTTGGTGATCACAATCTCAATGTTATCGAAACCATACTCTGCCAAATGGATGGAGAGGTAGTCGGTCAGTGGTTTGAATTTTTTAACCTCGGTGACATATTCCGATGCAATAGAGCCGATGCGCAGGCTCTCCGCATGGATGACGGTGGGCAGGAGCAGCAGTAGACAGGCCGCTTTCAGCAGGGATTTTCGGTATGACATGACCACTCCTCTTGAGTCCGAATGTGATCCGTTCATTCTAACCAATTCAGTATTATTGGGCAGTATTTCTTCCGCGCACCTCTAAAAAAGCACTTTCTCAGCGGTTGCTGCGCCAGCTGCGTAGTTGATACTATTTTTAGCGCGGCCCCATTACATCCCATCGACTGGAGTATGCGTTAGAATAGGGGGTTACTACTCTAGGTATCAAACATTAATAAAGGTAAGCGGATGGCTGTCGATCGCACGGAAGAGCTGAAAAAATGGATGTCTCAACGCATCCTCATTCTTGATGGGGCAATGGGGACCATGATCCAGCGTCACCAACTGGAGGAGGCCGATTTTCGGGGTAGCCGCTTTGCCGACTGGCCCAGTGACCTGAAGGGGAATAATGAT
>JABHIC010000023.1 GCA_018671205.1 Gammaproteobacteria bacterium | reverse complement strand
AGGTCACAGAAAGGATGGTAAAGAGGGCCAAGGGACAGCTCAATAGGCGTCCTAGAAAGACCCTAGGATATGCGACACCAACCGAGGTGTTTTTTGGGAAATCATTCGGAGAAAAAATTGCACTTCAGGGTTGAATCCAGCTTATCTATCCTGTTCCGACAACAACGACCTCACCATCCTCACTCCCCGGATGACCCAGCCAACTCGACCACCCAAGGCGGGCCGCAGACTCTCCCCCCAACTGCAAACGTGGCATCTCCGCTTGTTGCAGAATCAATTTCAGCTCAAATTCCAGCGGGTCTCGCAAGGAAAAGCGGATCAGCTCCTGCAACTGTGAATAACCAGCCTCCCGTGGAAGAAAACCGGAGAACTGATGAAAGTTCATGGCCCCCAAAATAAGACGGAATTTCCCACTCCGATCAGGGACGGTCTCCCCCAGAGAGCAATCCTCACCTAATGTACAATTCTCTTTTCCAAGAGCGGCTCGCTGCCATCGCGGAATTTCCATCCGCCGGATGAGATACTCCTCAATCTCCGATCTCACCCCGTTAAAATAGTGCGAGACTATCCCCGCAAGCACGGAAGCAGAGCGGTTACGCATCGATAACAGCCCAATATGGGAGAGCAACCGAGGCCACTCCAACCCACCGCTCTGTCGCATCTGCCGGTCCCAGAGACCCAACAGGGCGTAAATGCGTTGAGAAAAGAGATCGGTTGCCCCTTTTCGATAATGAATATAGTAGCGATACTTTTCCCAGCAACGATAAAAGAGGGAAATTTGCCGATGGTGAAACAGGTCAAGAAAATCTTTAAGGTTTGATCCTGGATGCTCATAACAGTGAATAACCAGCTCTCCGGCGTTCAATGCCTGTAACTCCACTGAGGAGATCACTCGATTGAGTGGCACACCGTCTCGTAGACGCCTCATTTCATGGTCAGAAAGTACCCGATCGGTAACCATTCCGGCCTGAATCTTCTCCCGTATCGTGCGGTTCTCCTCCTGATTAACTCTCCCCCGCCACCCCTTGAAAAAATCATCCGCTTGATCTTCTCTGCTCAAAAAAAGCTCCACCCACTCGCCAGAACGAATACCTCTCTGCTCCTGCAATATGGACTCCGTATAAAAAGCAGGCAGCGGTGAGGCCGGACCATAAAGCCCTATGAAGTTGACACTCAGGTCACAACGCCCGTTCTCGTTCAGTGAAAACTCTTCTATATCCGAGGCAGGAAAGCCCATTGAGGCATGGCCACGAAAGCGTAACCGTTCCTTCCCAACGGGCCCCTGATACCCCACGGCTGCAGCACCTTCATCGATACTCTCCAGTAGATGAACGAACTGAAAGAACTGGGTCGGATGCCGCTCAGAAAAGAGCGCCGCAACTACAGCAGCGGCTGTTTGCCGATCTTCCCTCTCCATCGGTAGACCTCCCCCCCATCCAGCCCTTTAACTTCCAACTCATGGTAGGAGTTAATCGTGGAATATAGTGATAGAAACTCGTTCAGTACCGTAGCAAACAGGTACATTTCACTCTCCCCTGCAACGCCTTCAGCGCCAAACTTGCTCTCCCGTAATTTCAGCTCGGTACAGAGACCACGTACCGGAACCCCTTTAAAAAGACGGTCGGTTGGGGTCGACTGCACGGCCTCGATCCCCTCCAGCCTCAAGCGGCTCAACCGCTCCGCCTGTCGATCATAATAGGGTCGGAAATCATAGGCGGACAGTAGCGTTTTCAGCGCATCTACACTCTGCAGTGAGTGGTAGTGTAACGACATATTAGAGATCAGTTGCCAGTGAATACCCTCTTCGATGGGTGGCAACAGCGCTGGCACGGCAGCGGTAAGATTACGGAAGCGGGCAAATTCTGGTGAAGAGGCGGTCGCCTCACTGATCTCGCCAGCCCGCAGTTTTCCCGCAAGCTCACCATTGGTACAGGTCAGCTCCATAGAAATGGTCTCGATCTGCGGAACCACGCCCACCCCTGCCCCAGATACAAAAGAGAGGGAGTGGTCTACCCCCCGCCCAACCACCGCCGGACGCAGATGGGTTTTATAGTAAACGGGGAGCTCTCCATCCACCCGGTCGAACTCATGGTGAAATGACTCAAAGGGAGGGTACTCTTTTTTCCTGCTACTGCCTTGCACCCAACCCGCTACAGCATTGATTGAATGTATATCGAGCGCTGCCCGTTGCCCCCCTTTGGGCCGTATTCGGTACTCCACCTGTCTATGGTCAAGGCGTAACGGATCTCCATTTTGCTGGAAAAGGTTCACGATCGGGGTGCAGAACAGCGCTATATTTTCTGCCGAAAGGCGGGCACGCTCTTCCCAGGCTCTGGAGAATTCAAAGTTTAATTCAAAACGATCCAGTTGGGGGCAGGATGAGAGTTTTTCCAACCCCTGAACATCGATAAAAAGGAATTTTTCCGGCAGGGTAAAGTACTCTTGCAGTAACCGATACCCGACAAAGGCATTATCTGCATAGGGAAACAGCCCCTCATCTTCTCCAAAACCAACGGGTTTGACTTCATCCGGGGCAAGGAAAAAGAGCTCTTCCTTACCCACCTCATCAACCATTTTTACCGTCACCCGTTTAAGATAACGAAACATCCAGAGATAAAGGGCTCGCCCAATATAGGCGTCTTGTCCCCCTCTAAGGTGGAGACGAAGTGAATCAAGCCCCATCTGCTCAACTGAGGCTCCCGGATGGAGCGATAACTCCACCCGTAATACCGCGTCAGGAGCGGTTTGTGTTAGCGCGACACTCTCTAAAGTGATGGGGTAGAGATCAACCTCATAACAGGTCTGAAAGTGACATATCGTTCCATCCACAGGCCGGGAGTCCACCTGAACAGCGGAAGGGATGCATCTCTTTTCAGAGAGGGTACTTTGAATAGGCTCAAACTGGAGAATCGATAACGCGGGAACCGGGCGCAGATAGTGGGGCCAGAGCAACTGGATCAATGAGTGGGTCAGTTCAGGAAATTCATCATCCAGCTTCTGTCTTAACCTGCCATTGATAAATGCGAACCCCTCAAAAAGCCGTTCAACATCAGGATCACTCCCCCCTTCTGAGAGAAAGGGGGCGAGCTTTGGATTTTCATCAGCAAACTCTCTTCCCATTTCACGCAAAAACGAGAGCTCATCCTGATAGTACTTGTTAAATGACACTTACCCTTTTACCTCAACCCTGCCACTGCCGTCATACCGAGTCTCAAAGGTGATGGGCTTACTCTCCTCCCCCAGAAGCAGTTGAGCACTGATCTCAAAACGCATAGTGAGTGGGTTCTCCTCGTCTGGATGGTGGCTTACTTTTATCCGTTTGAGACGGGGTTCATATTGGTTGATGGAGTAGCGTATGGATTTACGGATTTCATTGAATGTATCCCTATGGCGGTTCGTGACATCATTCAGATCGGGTAGCCCATAGTCCGGCAACGTCATCACGCTTCCCTGTCGCACATTGAACATGTTCTGCAGATGAGCCAATACAGATTGCTTTAACGCCTGCTGATCCAGCCCCATACGTACGATTCCAACCTCATCTTCAGCATGAAGCACCCGTTCCAGTAGTGTCCGTTCAAACATTGAACCTAAAATCCTCAGTTGACCGCTTGAAATAAGACTAACATATTGCAATGACAAGCTTTT
>JABHIC010000022.1 GCA_018671205.1 Gammaproteobacteria bacterium | reverse complement strand
CAACAGGGATCTTGACCTGGAGCAGAGCCCCCTCATTCAGCGCACAGCCTTTAGGGACGGTGAAGGCGATTCCACTGCTGCTGATATCTATCGTCTCAGTGATCCACTCTCTCCCTTTTTCATCAACAAGAATGATTGGGGTTTCCGTAGTAATTCGGTCTGCCTGGCGCTTGTCTGGTGTTGGCGGCAGAGTCTGTTCTTTTTCGTGATCGACCATTCGATATTTAAAATTTATTGATTTGAATAGGGTATGGGTGGAATCATAACCCTGAATCAGCTGTAAAACCAGCTGAAACAGTGCTGTTTTTTGGCGTTTCTCATCTGTGCTAAATGCGGTTAATTATCTGGCCTGAGACAGTCAGCCAGGGTTCTCAGGCTGCAGTGGTCTCTCCTTTCTCCTGCTGGATCAGTCTTGATTTACCTGTAGTGTATATTTAGCTGTGATTTTTAATGGAAATGGCCATTATTCCCTGATATTATTCTGCAACTGCTGCAACCAGCAGTATAGGGGAATATAATAAAGGAGAAAAATAATGCCGGAACAAGTTCTAATGGCCCAGGTCGATGCGGCCAATCAGGTATCACAACTGTTAGCAGCGTCGGGTAGCAAGACCTTTGCTGTTGGTAAGGTGGCTGCTACAACGGGTAATGCAGGGCTTATCACCTTGACACCCAGTGCAGGGGGTAGTGCGGTTGCGGTAAAGCTGGAGGGTGCCAGGCAGGTGGCAGATCTCTCTGCACTGGTCGGCAAAACGGTTGCGATCAGTAAACCGTCACTCCTCGCCGGAGCCGGTGCCGGAAACAGCTGGTTGATGTTTCAGCCAGTAAAAGCGGGCGCAGTGAAGGCTACCGCCTCCTCTGTAACGATGCTTAAACTGGAGGGGGCACGCCAGGGGATGCAAGCGGCATCCCTTACCGGGCAAAAATTTACTGTTGTGCAGCCGATGATGGCAGGTAAAGCGGCAGGGTCAACACTGTTTCTACAGCCAGCGGCTGGCGGTGACCTGGTTGCTCTGAAGATGGCAAATACCGCCCCGGCAGTTTCTGGTCTGATTGGAAAAACAGTGACCGTTGGACAGGCTCCTATGATTGCGGGTGGGCAGAATGGCGCATGGTTGGCCCTGAAGCCGACTTTGGGTGCAACAATGGGCAAGGCTGCAGGTGGAACGGTTGCAGTAAAAGCGGCTGCGGCTGCACCTGTAGTGAAAGCGCAGGGGGTTGCAATGGCAACCGCGACCACACCATCTGCGGCTCAGGCCGCAATGCTTGCCAAGGGCGGCAGCGGTACGGCTATCGGTATGACAGCGGCACTGCCAGCGGGCGCGGGGGTGGACGGCGCGGCTAATGCGATGGTAGTAAAAGGTGGAGCGGGTGCAAAAATGGGGGGGATGGGTGCACTACCACCGGGTGTAGAGATTGAGGGGTTGCGTAACGGTATGGTGATAAAAGGTGGAGGGGGTACGCTGCCACCGGGTGTAGAGATTGAGGGGTTGCGTAACGGTATGGCCGCAAAAGCGGGCGCGGCGACCAAAGGGGCAGGCGCGAAGGTTGGTGCAGCTGCCAAAGGGGCCGGAACAAAGATGGCTGGAGCCAGCGCAAAAGCGGGTGGTGCCAAAATTGCGGCAACGGCGACCACGACCACTAAGGCGGTAACGGTAGCCAAGGCGACACCGGTAGCGGGCGGTGTGGGAGGAGCCAAGATGGTGAATGTAGTGGCGCTCTCTTCCAAGGGTGGCACGGGCATGACGGCTGCAAAGGGCGCGGGTATTGGGGGAGTGTTGGGGGTAGGTGTGGGGGGCTGGGGAATTGCCCTGATTGGTACATTGGGAGCCGCAGCAGCCTATGGTTACTACCGCAGCCGCCGGGTTGAGGCTGAGCTTTCGACTGAGGAGCAGAGTCAGACAGCATCAGTATAATAAAGGAACCCCTGATCAAGTCATGTACGATTGCCTCACGCCTATAGCGCCCAATATCTTCGTTGAAAATCTTACCAATAGCAGGCTATTGGCTGCGATTTTCGCCTTGATCTTGAGCGCTATAAGCGCGATCCAATTCGCGCAGACTTAGTCAGAGGTTCCTAAATAGTTAATTTTGAATTTTTGCCAATAAATAGAAGAAGGGGATGGTTATGGCGAGTGGTGCGTTACAGAGTGGAGGTGGAATGAGATCAAAGGTGTTGGCCTTGATGAGTTATCTTGGAATCCTGGTCTTTGTCCCATTGATCATGAATCGGGATGATCAATATGTCTATTTCCATGCGCGTCAGGGGCTGGTGATATGGATAATGGGGATTCTTGCCATCTTTACCCTCTATCTGCCCGGAGTCGGAAAGTTTCTGTTTAGCTCATTTGCGACGATGGTGCTTCTGTTCTCCTTTGCCGGTATTGTCTCTGTTCTGTTTTATAAGGCATGGCGGCTGCCTCTGATCTATACGCTCTCCACCCGATTCTGAGAGGAGAGCGTTATACTCTGAACGGCCCACTCTTCAGTGGGTCGTTCTGGTTTTCGGTAATGAAACACAGGTTTATCCATGCAGCAAGAACTTGAGGGGTATCACAAGAATACACTCTATCTGCTCTCTGCGATCTGCATGATCTTCATGACGATGGTGTTGGCCATCCAGCCCATCTTTCTTCGTACCGTGCTGAATGTCAGTGCGGATGAGGCGGGTATGATCAATGCTACGGTGCAGACAGTAACGGAAGTTTTTGATCTGTTGTTGGTGGGTTATCTGGGATATCTCTCTGATCGTTATGGCCGTAAGCCGGTCGTAATTTATGGGTTTCTGGTGGCTGCGCTGGGGGCGCTGATCATCCCCTCCAGTCTTGAGTTGGGGATCTGGTTGGGGTTGAGTGGTCTGACGGTTTTCTACCTGATGCGTATCATCATGTCTCTGGGGACAGCCGCAGTTTGGCCTCAATTGGCCGCCCTGGCGGGAGACTTTTCAGATCAGAAAGGGCGCGCCTCGATGATGGCTAATGCGGCCTTTATGATGTCCTTTGGGGCCACTCTGGTCTATACCGTGATCATGCAGATTCCACAGCATGCCGGGTTGATGTTGACCATGTATCTGGTGGCTGTGGTGGCACTGTTGGGGGCATGGTTTGCTAATCGTTCTCTGGTGGATGTCTCTAACCGGCTGGAGGAGCAGGAGGTTCCGTGGAAGAAGATAGCTCACTTGCTGAAAAAAGATGCCCGCCTCCGTCTGACTTTCGCCTCGGCCTTTTCAGCGCGTAATGATATGGTCTTGATTGGGCTCTTTCTGATGCTCTGGTTTGTCTATTTTGCCGATATTCACGGCCTGAGTCAGGAGGAGGCGGTGGCTCAGGGAGGGTTGTTGATTGGTGCCATTGGTGGAATGATTCTGATAACAATCCCTGCCTGGGGTTGGTTTATTGGACAGTTCGGACGTATCGCGGCCATTGTTTTGAGTATGTTTCTCTCGGGGGTCGGTTTTGTCCTGATGTGGTTTGTGGTCAACCCATTTCAGTGGGAGATCTTTGTGCCCGCGCTACTGATTGCAACGGGGCAGGCAGGAACACTGCTTGCGCCGCAGGTTTTGACCATTGACCTCTCACCAGAGGAGATGAGAGGCTCGGTGTTGGGGGCATTTAATACCGTAGGTGGTTTTGGGATGATTATTTTTGTCCAGATTGGAGGGATCTTGTTTGACTATTTAGGCCCTTATGCGCCTTTTGTCTTTACGGGTATCGGAAATCTGGCTATCATGCTCTACGCATTTTGGGTGATGCGAAGCTGTGAAGAGCCTATTGCTCCTGGCCGTGAGGATATGGCGGTTGGGTATGATTTTTAATCCGCTGAATGAAGAGAGTGCCACTCTGGGTAGAAATGAGTGGAGTGAAATAGCAGAGAGAAGGAACTGGATATGCCAAGTATTATTGTAGGGCTTTTAGCATTTGCTATGGGGTTGTGGGGGCTTTCGGTCTGGTGGTACTCCGTAGAGGAGTTATTGCGCGGACTGGTCCCCCTGTTGCTATTACTCTTCGGTATGGTGGCATTGATGGCAGGAGTGAGCCGGGTTGCTACTGCGCCTAAAGATGATAGAGATGATGAAGAGCTGATTGACTTGGCGGATGAGCTGGAGAGAGAGGAGTACTCTTCAACGGAGGGGGAAGCGGCAACTACAGAGACAGCCGCAGCGAGTGATGTGGGCATGAATAAAAGCGTGGGAGCAGATGAGCAGAATGTCAGGGTGGGTGAATGATTAACTTGAGCTCACTGCTGAATCCGCAGATCACCTGCGGTAGAGACCTCCGCAAGTACCTTTTTGTGGTGGGTGGGGCTGCTTTCGCTATTCTGTTATCCGTCTACCTTTATCAGTATCAATATATTCCTTACCAGGCGGAGAAGAAGCTGCATACAGCAACCCCAATCAATCAATTGGCACCTGCACAAGGTAATACGGTTGCGATGATGAATGTGGCCACCCCCCCGGCACCCCCTATTCGTGCCAATGCAGCGACACCAGGCAATCATCGGAAAGATGGTAGAGATAAAGTGGCGTGTAACCAGTGCCACAGTATCGTGGGTGGGGCTCAGGGGCGTGGAGTTGCCATGATGTCACCGATCGTCAATCGGGCCAATATGGGTATGGCGATGAATGTGAATGCGGGGGAAGATACCCTGCCCAGTTTTAAAAGCGTGGTGATGCAACTACGTAACAGTGTCGTCAATATTAACGCATCCACGACAGCCGCCAAGACAAAAACAGGGCAGCAGGATGGGCAGTTGCACTTTGCCAACCCCTCATCCGGGGTGACAACCGAGAGCATAGGCTCTGGCGTGGTGGTGAGTGTGGATGGGCTGATTCTGACCAACTACCACGTGATCAGAGGGGCAACGGGAATCCATGTGACCACCTTTTCCTCGATGGGTACCAAACGTTATCTGGCCTCTACGGTTCAGGTGGATGAGTCGCTGGATCTGGCGCTGCTGCGTATTCAGCCGGATCAGCCTCTACAGGCTGCTCCGCTGGGGGACAGCGATCGAGTCGATATTGCCCAGTCTGTGCTGGCTATGGGGAGCCCCTTTGGTCTGGATCAGACCGTGAGTCGAGGCATTGTCTCTGCCAAACGGAAATCAATGGTGATTGATAATCTTACCCATAAGGAGCTGATTCAGACGGATGCGGCGATCAATCAGGGGAACTCAGGTGGGCCGCTGGTGGATCGAAATGGGATGGTGATCGCGATAAATACCGCGATCTATACCCCCACAGGAGCTTTTTCCGGGGTTGGTTTTGCGGTGCCGATCAATCAGGCCAAGCGCTTTATGCAGGCGGAGTTGAATAAAACCCAAACAAAACCGGTCGCCTGGAGTGGGACCAATGGGATGATGGGGATGAACGTGGCGGTGCAGGCTGCGCCACCGATCCGGGCGGGTGCAGCCATACCCAATAGCCATAATGATGGCAGAAACCAGGTGGAGTGTAAGATGTGCCATCAGATTCGCGCTGGCAATGGTGGTGCGAGAGGGGGTAATGTGGCAATGAACGGAATGGCGATGAATGTGATGAATCCGCCCGTACCCCCGATGATTCCCCCAAAAGCAACCCCGCCGGGCAACCATGCTGCGGATGGCCGCGCCTCGATGATCTGTAGTAGTTGTCACCAGATTCAGGGGACAGTACGGGGTAATGTGGTTGCCCTGGCCGTTCCTGGTAGTGGAAATAGTGCTCTGCCACTCCCTCAAATGTTGGTTAATCCAATGATGGGGTTGAATGTTGCCGGAAATGGCAAGATGGTGGTCGAAGGGGCTGAGTTGGGGGCAATTAACCCTCTGCTAGTGGATGAGCTGAATCTTCAGGTTGCAGATGGTGCATTTGTCACTGCGGTCTACCCAGGTAGTGCTGCCGAACGTGCAGGGATGGTAGCCGGCGATACGGTGTTCAAGTTGAATGGGCGCTGGGTGTTGACACCGCAACAGTTGGTGAGCAGGATCTCTGCAGCGGAGGCGGGCAGTAGTCTGCGTCTGGGGATCTACCGGGGCGGAGAGCGGATGAACCTTTACCTGGTTGTCTCCGGTCAGGCGAGTCAGGGGCAGTCCTCTGCGCTGAATGCGGCACCTGTCGGCAGAGTGGGTTTCCCACAGGGTGGATTGGTCAATGAGATCCGCTGGTTGGGGATGGAACTGATGCCCATTGGCCCACAGGTGGTGGCTAAATATCCTCAAGTACAGGGAAAGCAGGGCTCTCTGGTAAAAGATGTGAAGATTGCGACGGTTGCACAGAATAGCGGGGTGATGAAGGGCGATATTGTGCTGAATATTAACCGTGCCTCTGTTGCGACCCCGAGCCAGCTTGATCTGGCAATTGCACAGGCGAGTGCGCGTAATGGTATCCTGCTGCTGGTCGAGCGCAATGGTTCACAGCGTTATGTCACACTTCAATAATCAACGGACTGAATGCCGGGAGGGGATATGGCTGTAACAGAAGCTGCAAAGAAAAAAGTAGTAAAAAAGAAGGCGGTTACAAAAAAGTCAGTTACAAAGAGAGGGGCTGCTGAAAAGGTAGTAAAGAAAACGGTTCAGAAGAGCGCTGCCCCCAAGAAGAAGGTTGCCAAAAAGACGGTTGTCAAAAAGAAGGCTGTTACAAAGAAAGCGGTTACAAAGAAAAGTGTCAAGAAAAAGGCTGCGAATAAGAGAGTCGTGGCAAAAAAACAGACCGTAAGTTCGCAAAAGAGAGTAAGTTCGCAAAAAGTAAGTTCGCAAAAGAAGAGAGGCAGTGGGATGGTTAATAAAACAGTAGCCTCGGTGAGAGGAAAAGGTCTGAGCCCGATTCACCCTTCAATACCCCCTGGGTTTGCGGGTGCTGAGGCGCCCCGGGTGATACCGCCCCCCGTTGAGCCTGTACATGAGGCGACGGAGAGGAGCGGTGGTTACAATGGCCCTGAGTCACACTGGAACCAGCTTGAGGCAGCAGAGAACATAGTCAATGAGGTTCATATCGAGCCGGAGGTGGTAGAGCCTCCATCACTGCTTCAGCAGGTGGCGATGCAACAGAATATGGCGAAAAATAGCCATCGTGGTGTCTACAAGGCCTACCCTAAAGAGCAGGAGCCAGAGGAGGTTGAGGTCGACCAGGGGGAGGCAACCCCTAATCCTCCATCGGGGCTCGCTGAATATCTGGCAATCTGGTCTGCCGAGTACGATCAGCCCCAGAGTATGGATAACGATAGGGATGAGCAGCTGGACTCCCCGGCCAGTGAGACTCCATCCCCACACTTTGAACGGGTGGATGAGCCAGAAACTCCACCAGTAATGAGCCCAACGATGGAATCCACCGCTCCTCTATCTATGATGGAGCCTCACAGCGCTATGCTGGATGCCGTTCAAGCGGTGGCCGCACAATCCCCCTCAACGATTGAGGTCGAGGTAGCGGCAACAGCAACAGAGGCGTGGGAGCCGTCAGTACCTGAGCAGGCGGTGCCGGTTGAGCTGGAATCTGAACCTGAGCCAGAGTTAATGGCTGAGCCAGAGTTAATGGTTGATCAGGAGGAGGAAGAGACGATGAGTCAGGTCGAGCATGAGATACCCCCAATGGCAGTTATGGCAGAGAGCCACTCTTCAAAAGGGGACTTTTCGGAGGAGATTCATGCCGCGGCCGTAGAGGAGAGTAATCCACACTTTGATGAGGCGCTGGACAAGGTCACAGGAACACGCAGTGGAGATAGCCTTGCGGCACAGCGGAGAGAGGCGATTCGTCACTTTACCGAGGGGGCAGCACAAAAACGTACTGAGAAGCGCAATCAGGTGGACACCGGGGCTCCTGGTGTTGTGGCTGCTGCACCATCGGCTGCGCCAGTATCAAAGGCTGTAGAGGCACAAAAGGTTGAGGTTGAGGGGCTTGGCGGGGGGATGGTCAACCTTCTCTCTGGCGGGGTTAAAGGGGTACTTAATTTTGGCCGTTATAGTGCCCTTGGGCTCAAGTTTGGGCTTCAGGACAGTAAGGCCGCACTGGGTAAATTATCATCTAAAAAGTAGATGTACCTGTATAATGGTGTCGTTTACTGAGAATAAATGAATCATTACCATAAAATTAAATAAAGGCTGGTCAGAACCACCATAACAAAAGGGTAGAGAATATGGAGAACAAAGGAAAAGATCTATTAATCGGTATTGATCTGGGGACATCACGAACCTCGATTATGACGGATCGCGGGTTGAAGACCATGATTGATTCAGTGGTTGGGTATCCGAAGGATTTGATTGGAGTCAAGCTGCTGGGAGCTACCCATGTCGTGGGCAGTGAGGCGCTGGAGCGCCACTACCTGAACCACTACTTTCCACTGGAGGATGGGGTGATCAAAGAGACCGGAGATCGGGATCAGGAGGTTGCCAAGGAGCTGATTCGTCATGTGGTAGATCTCGCGGACCCTCAGCCGGGTGACCGGGTTTGTGGCATCGTGGGTGTGCCTGCTCGTGCCTCTGCTTTTAATAAAGATGTGTTGCTGGAGCTGGCACGTGAGGTGCTGGATGTGGCAATGGTGATCTCTGAACCATTCATGGTGGCCTATGGACAGGATGTGCTGCTCAACAGTATCGTGATTGATATCGGTGCAGGTACCGTTGATCTCTGTGCTCTCAAGGGTAAAGTACCTGATGATGAGGATCAGGTAACTCTGGTCAAGGCGGGTAATTTTATCGATACCCTGTTGATGGAGTCGATTCAGATGCGTT
>JABHIC010000193.1 GCA_018671205.1 Gammaproteobacteria bacterium | reverse complement strand
ATTATCGGTGTCTGGGGTGGCCCCAACCGTGTCTACGCCACCATCAAGTTTTTCCTCTATACCTTTCTAGGATCGGTCTTTATGCTGATCTCCCTACTCTGGCTCTACAGCGAGAGCAATACTTTTTCGATTCTCGCTTATCACGACCTGAAGATCGGAATGAGCGCACAAATGCTGATCTTCTTCGCCTTCCTGCTGGCGTTTGCCGTCAAGGTTCCGATGTGGCCGGTTCATACCTGGTTACCGGATGCTCACGTTGAGGCACCGACGGGTGGTTCTGTGGTGCTGGCGGCAATCATGTTGAAGATGGGAGCCTATGGGTTCCTCCGCTTCACACTACCCATCGTGCCTGACGCGAGTAGTGAACTGGATACCTTTATGATCACCCTATCGTTGATTGCGGTGGTCTATATCGGTTTTGTCGCCCTGGTGCAGCAGGATATGAAGAAACTGATCGCCTACTCATCCATCTCCCACATGGGGTTTGTCACCCTCGGTTTCTTCATCCCCTTCCTGATTTTCAAGCAGAGCGGTAGCATGGAGGGGGCAGCGATAGGCATTGAGGGCGCTCTGGCTCAGATGATCTCTCACGGTTTTATCTCCGGGGCGATGTTCCTCAGTGTTGGGGTACTTTATGACCGCCTCCACTCACGTCAGATTGGAGATTATGGCGGGGTCGCGAATACCATGCCTGCCTTTGCTGCCTTTATGCTCTTCTTCTCAATGGCGAATGCCGGGCTGCCAGGAACCTCCGGTTTTGTTGGGGAGTTTATGGTGATCCTGGGGGCCTTCCGTGCTAATTTCTGGATTGCCTTCCTCGCGGCTACGACACTGATTATCGGGGCAGCCTACACCCTCTGGATGTATAAACGGGTGGTCTATGGGAAAGTGGCCAATGATGGAGTTGCAGGGCTGAGTGATATGAACCATAGGGAGTTCTTGATGATGACCATTTTGGCAGTAGCCGTGTTGGGAATGGGGCTCTATCCCGCACCCATTATTGATGTGATGCATGCCTCAGTAGATCATCTGCTACAGCAGATTACCATCTCCAAACTGTAGCGACCTGTTTGGTACAACGGATAGAGAGTAGATAAGATGAAATTTGATGTAGCAGAATTAACCGCTGTTGCCCCTGAGCTGACCCTGTTAACCCTGGCCTGCCTGGTGCTGTTGGTGGATCTCTTTGTCAAAGAGGAGAGCCGAATCATTACCGGGCTACTGACCCTGGGTTCCCTGTTGATCACCGCAGCAGTAGTGGCTGCCGGAATGGGAGGGGAGAGTCAGCTACTTTTCAGTGAGTCGGTTATTCGGGACCCAATGGGAGATGTGCTGAAAATAGCAATTCTTCTGATCACCACCATGGTGTTTCTCTACTCTGGAGATTACCAAAAAGATCGTGGTCTCTACCGGGGCGAGTACTTTGTTCTTGGGCTGTTTGGTGTGCTGGGAATGATGATCCTGATTGCTGCCCACTCCTTTCTAACCCTCTATTTGGGGCTGGAGTTGATGTCGTTGTCGATGTACGCCATGGTAGCTTTACAGCGAGATGAGGCACGAGCCTCTGAGGCGGCAATGAAATACTTTGTTCTTGGGGCACTGGCCTCGGGGATGCTGCTTTATGGAATCTCTATGCTCTATG
Organism: Gammaproteobacteria bacterium; assembly: GCA_018671205.1. Taxonomy (GTDB): domain Bacteria; phylum Pseudomonadota; class Gammaproteobacteria; genus Thiopontia. The sequence goes on along the minus strand of JABHIC010000193.1, from coordinate 1,025 downwards.
GGGCCACTGGAACGCTTAATATTAGTGAGGTGGCACACTTTATCCAGGGGCAAAAAGAGAATGCAGACCTCAATCTGGTGCTGGTGTTTGGGCTGGTCTTTGTTGTATCAGGGATCGCTTTCAAACTGGGGGCTGTCCCCTTTCATATGTGGGTACCCGATGTCTATCAGGGCGCTCCCACCTCCGTTACTACCTACATCGCCAGCGTACCCAAGATTGCCGCTTTTGCACTGGTGATGCGACTGTTGGTTGATGGACTTAACGGAATGGTTGCAGACTGGCAGCCCATGTTGATGATCCTGGCCCTGCTCTCAATGGCACTGGGTAATCTCATCGCAATAGCCCAGACCAATCTGAAAAGAATGCTGGCCTACTCCGGTATCTCCCATATCGGTTTTCTGCTACTTGGTGTGCTTAGTGCCACTGAGGCGGGCTATGAGTCTGCAATGTTTTATGCGATCACCTATGCGCTCACCAGTGCAGGTGGTTTTGGGATGATCCTGCTGATGAGCCGTAAAGGGTTTGAGGCTGAGGAGCTCTCGGATTATAAAGGGCTGGCAAAACGTCACCCCTGGTATGCACTGATGATGTTGATCCTGCTGTTCTCAATGGCTGGTGTTCCACCAACCGTCGGTTTCTACGCTAAATTGGCGGTACTGCAACAGGTCATCTCTGTGGGTATGGTCTGGTTGGCGATAGCGGCGGTTGCCTTCTCAGTGATTGGTGCCTTCTACTACCTTCGAGTGATCAAGATGATCTACTTTGACCCGGAAGAGGAGGGGAGTCAACCGCTTCAACAGTTTGATCTCAACCCAGTGGGGATTACGCTCTCTCTGAATGCAATCGTGGTGCTGCTGCTGGGTATCTTTCCTGCTCAACTGATGCTGATCTGTCAGAGTGCTATTGGTTAGGTAGCCCTACTTGTATAATAAATAGAAAAATCGGTTGCATTTTAGCGCCAACTTCTATATTATTCGCACCTCATTAATGCGGGGTGGAGCAGTCTGGTAGCTCGTCGGGCTCAT
>JABHIC010000192.1 GCA_018671205.1 Gammaproteobacteria bacterium | reverse complement strand
TCACTCTCATCCCCCTCCCCATACCGTTCGCCCCACGACAACGCCTACCCAGGCTGCGCCAACACACAACAGCACACTCCCTACCATATTGGCCACTGCCCGCAGCCACTCTCCCCCCTCGATCAGGCTGAGGGTCTCAAGCGAAAAGGTAGAAAAGGTGGTAAAGGCTCCCAGAAAACCCACAAGCAGAAAGGCTCTCCACTGGGGCCCCAGTGCCAGGCGCTCGGTTAATAACACAAAGAGTAGCCCCATCAGCAGTGAGCCAACCCCATTCACCGTAAGTGTTCCCCAGGGAAACCCTCTGCCCAACCAACTATAGACCCCATTGGATACTAAAAAGCGGGTCACGGCACCCAAGGCACCTCCAGCGGCAATTGCGATCAGTTGCATGGTTGAGAATTATAGCTCAAAAAAACCGGTAACTATTCCGCTCACTACGAAATATTGAGAAGTTACGGCCAGACTATCCCGGAAGGCTCTCCGGGGATTCGACTGTGGAGCTGACGCAGCAAACACTGAAAAAGTGCATTTTCAGCGCTGCCCGTTACAGAACCAGACCCTCTGCAGGGTCAGAGACGAATCCATTTCCCCTGAGAAACGACCCGTCCCGCTGGCACCGTGTTTACAGTGGAATGCTGTTTTTCAACCGTCACCAGCAGCTCTGCATCGATGGATAGCAACTGCTCACGCAACTTGGCCAACGGCAACACCAACTCCCCTTCATGCGGTAGCGTACCCAGTGAGTGCAGTCTGCCATCGGTACCCCTAATCCAGAGTTTGCAAACCTCGCCCTCGGGTAGGTGAGGTGGCTCAACCGCCCGCATTGCGAGTTGTCCCTGACTGTGGCTGGCATTCACAATCCACTCCGTACGTCCCTGATCCTGCACCAGATAGAGCATCTCGGGTTTGAGTGGTGTCGCATTGATCAGCAACAGCGCCAGCACGGCCACTGCAGCCGTAGCCACTGCACGCACCCCTTGCCAGAGTCGCAGACTCGCCCAAAAGCCCTCGGATACCGGCGCCTCCGCCCAACCGAGACGCTGCTCAATACCGCTCCAGAGCTGAGAGGGAGGCTGCACCTCAGGAACTGCCGCGATCATCCCCCCCAGATGGTTCTCCCACTGCTGAACCTCCTCCCGCAGAGCAGAGTCTCCTCCCATTTTTTGTTGAAAATCGGCACGCGCCTCTCCCTCTAATGTACCCAGCGCATACTCAGCAGCCAATAGCTCCCCTGCCTGGGGCTCAACCCTGTTTTGTCTCTGACTCATGACAAACACTCCTTTAAACGAATCATTCCACGGCGGATCCAGGTCTTCACAGACCCCACCGGGGCATCTACCCGAACAGAAATTTCCGGGTGGGTACACCCCTCAAAATAGGCGAGATAGAGGCAGTTACGCTGTTCGAGCGACAATATCTTCAGACATGCCGTCAGCCCTTCTGCCCCCTCTGCGGCAATCAACCGCTCCTCGACCCACTCTGGATCACTCACCATCCCATCCGAGAGCATCTCGTCATCCAGTGCCACCTCATGCTTCCTCTTTCGAAGCAGGTCCAGGGCACGATATCGCGCAATACTCCCCATCCAGGTGAGGGGTTGTCCCTTCTCTCGATGAAACTCACCGGCACGATTCCAGATCAACACATAGGCATCCTGCAGACACTCCTGAGCAAGATCCTCTCTCTTTACTATACGTAGCAGAAGGCCAAACAGTTTCGGAGAAGTTTGTTGATAGAGCTGTTCGAAGGCACGACGATCCCTGAGTGCTGTTTTTGACAACAGATTCGCATAATGATCACTATCAATACTCATCAACAAAAACTACTGCGAGTCAGTGAATAGATTGAGATATTCACCATACCCCTCCGTTTCCAGGCGCTCTTTGGAGACGAAACGGAGGGAGGCAGAGTTGATGCAGTAACGTAGCCCGGTTGGCTCTGGACCATCCGCAAAGAGGTGGCCCAGATGTGAATCTGCATATTTGCTACGCAGCTCGGTGCGCACCGAAAAGAACTTTCGATCCTCTTTTTCAACCATCGCCTCCGTTGCGATCGGACGGATAAAACTGGGCCACCCCGTTCCGGACTTAAACTTGTCGGTCGAACTGAAAAGCGGCTCTCCGGAGACGATATCCACATAGATTCCCGGCTGCTTGTTATCCCAGAACTCGTTCTGGAAGGGGCGCTCAGTCCCCTCCTTCTGGGTCACTTTATATTGCAGAGGGGTCAACTGCTCCCTAATTTGCTCATCTGTGGGTTTTTTATAGCGTGGTGTGGACTCTTTTTCCATACTCTGGGCAGCCTTGGCCGGGGGGCTACTCCAGCTACTCTTAATAAAGGCATCCCGTCCCGAGCCGGAGCGGTAGCGTTTATAGTGCAGAGGGTTCTTCTTAT
>JABHIC010000021.1 GCA_018671205.1 Gammaproteobacteria bacterium | reverse complement strand
GGACCGACTGGGGGGGTTTAAGGAGGCTCGGTACAAAAATGAAAAGAAGGCGCGAATAGTTGATGTTGCTTTCGATGATATGTTGACTGATTTTGTGCTTGATGATGCTCTCACTTACGGGATTGATGGAGTAAAACCAGCCGTTGAGAAACTGGTGAAGGGATATTCCCAAGAGAATGTCGATGAGTATTCAAAGCGTGTAGAGGAAGCAAGAGCAGAGTATCGAGATCGTGTAGAGGGGATTAAGAAGGCGATTGATAATCCGAAAACGCTGGAGGAGTACCAGACTTTTATAGAGTACAAAGGTGCTGATGCACTCACGGCAGAACAGAGGCGTGAACTGGACAGACTACAGACTGAGAAAGCAGTACCAAAGGTTGAAGAGAAGCCGATAGAGTTTGTGCTGCATGAGACCCAGCACACCAAACGGGGGCATGATCTGTTTGTTGTGCAGACCAGTGAACGTGTAGATCGTCCAATCTTTGAGATATTGAGAGACAAGGCGAAGGATCTGGGTGGCCGCTATAGTGGTTATGCCAAAAACGGAGCAATCCCCGGCTACACCTTTACAGATAAGGGAACAGCCGAACGATTCATGCAGGGTGAGTCACTGGAGGCGGTAGAGAGTGAACAGTCTGAGAAGCTGAATCGCAATCTCTCTAAGCTGGATGAGGTGGCAACCCGTGTGGAGCAGCAGGGCAATGAGAAGCTGAGTGCAGATCGAAAGGTTAATACTGCACGAAGAGCACAGATGGCAGCCAGTGCCGAAGCTGATGCACAGGGCAAGATTGCATTGGCGCAGACCGCCAAGCGGATTACCCAAGCAGCACGAGAGGAGCAATTGGTCCATTTGACCAAGGTGAGCGCCTTGTCACAGATAGAAATGCTGGAGAGTCTGCTTAAACGCGCACAATACCAACGCCAGCGCAGTACCAATAGTTACAAAGAGGGGGAGCCAGTAACCGTAGAGGATATTGATCATGTACGGATGCCTGTCGTTTCACTGTCTGTCGACACTCTCCACAGCTTAGCTAACACCTTGGATGGTATGTACGGTGGAAAGGGTAGTGCGGCACAGCTTCGAGCCAGAGTGAAGCGTGCTAGTGATCTGTCAGGTAATTACCAATTCAACCTAAGACCCGGCAGCACTGATAGAAAGCTGGCAGAGCGGATTATCAAGAAACTAAACGCTATGGGAGACAAATACTCCGGTTGGCAGATCCGTGACCCGATGGAGGACATCAAGCGTCTGGAACGGATGGGTATTACTGCACCGCCACAGCTACGTGAGGTGCTGAGAGAGTATTTTCAGTATCGAGGTGACGCACCGAAGGCAGACCCAATCAAGCAGGCAGAACGTGAGCTGGTTGGACGTAAAATTCCCGGATTCTTCCCAACACCAGCCCCAGTAGTTGAGCGTATGCTGGAAGAGGCAGATATTGAGCCGGGTATGAAGGTGCTGGAGCCGTCTGCTGGAAAAGGCAATATCGCGGATGCACTTAAAGAGATCGGGGCTGAAGTTGAAGCCATTGAGCCGGTTGGTGACCTGCGTTCTATTCTGGAAGCCAAGGGACACAACGTAACTGGCTATGATTTCATGGAATTTGATGGCAGCTATGACCGGGTAGTCATGAACCCACCTTTTGAGAATAGCCAAGATATTGAGCATGTACGCCATGCCTTTGATCTGCTGAATCCCAACGGAGGCCGAGTGGTTGCCATCATGAGTGAGGGGCCGTTCTTTCGCAAGGATAAGAAGGCAGCCGCATTCAGGGATTGGTTAGAGGATTTGGACGGTACCAGCGAGCAACTGCCAGACGGGAGTTTCAAGGAGTCAAATACCGGGGTGAATACTCGCTTAGTGGTGATTGATAAACCGAGTGACACCAAAGCAGAACCAGCAGGCGACCAATTGGTCGCGGATAGTGAAGGCATACAGGCACTGATTGAACAGCAAAATAACGATGGGGCGGAGCATGTGGAGCCTGACGGCACAACAGAGCCGGTGACCGAAAAGGTGGTGATTGAGGCTGCTGCCGACATGGTGAACTCAGGGAATGCCAGAGATCAGAAACACGCCCGTGACCTACTGATTGAGGCAGTAGACAAGCGCATTGCACTGGCAAATGCCGATGGACGTAAAGGCCGAAAGCTGGGCAAGGATGAAGAGCGTACCAGCGGTGGGCAGATACTGAAGACCCCAGATAGTTTCGTCACCTTCGATATTCCCGGAGACGGCACCTTTAAGGTTGGTGATTCAGTCATACATCTAGAGCGATTCAAGAAACAGGTCAAGAAGCTGTTTATCCCTAAAGGGCCATCAGTACCTAGACCAAAAGCACCAACTATTGCCACTACTATCAAGGACTTTGTAGTGGATGGGGAGCCAATGAATGCCTATGAATTAGCAAAGTTGGCGGAAAAACCACTGGTGTACGGGCGTCTGCCGGGTAGTGATAGGGTTGAACTGTTTGCTGATCCAAAGCCTAGCTCCAAGAATGGAGAGAAGAAGTCAGTGGTGACTGCTCAGGGTGAGTCAATTCGTACCCGAACAGAGAGTCAGAATGACTTTTATCTGGTGGATACCGATACTGGAACCATATTGGCGCTGGGCAATACCCGCAAAGCGGTATCTCTAAAGGCGCAGAACCGGGCAGAGGGGAGTGTTAACCAGCAGGAGCTTGAGCAGTTATTTGTAGAACAGAATAGTGTTGATAACCCAGCCTACTCCAGAGACGCAGACTCAGAGGCAAGGCCGTTGGAGAAAGCGGTCATTCGCCGCATCATCGATGGGTTGCTCTCCAAGCCAAGCGCTACGCTCAATATAGTCCCGACCTTGGTAGATACGTTCACGGATCTTCCAGCCGAGATACAGCAGGATGCCGAGGCCAATGGTGCTGAGGGCAAGATAAAGGGCGTATACCATGAGGATCAAGTATACCTTGTTGCAGACAGAATGACTTCTGAAGAGGAAGTAGTTGAGACTCTGTTCCATGAGTTGTACGGGCATTATGGATCTCGTCTCTTCTTCAATCAGAAGGGTATGAAGCCAGCTATGACCAAGTTGTGGGGGGCATTGGGTGGTTACAAGGGTCTGCTGAGGGTGGCTGATCAATACGGCATCAACCTTGAGCCAGAGGTGAAGGCACGGTTTGAGGATCGATCTCTTACAGTTGAAGAGCGCAACGCCTATATCATGGATGAGCTTCTGGCACAGATGATGGGTAAGTTGACCAAGAAAGAGTACCGCATCCAGAAGGCAATCAAGGAGGTGGTGGGGCGGATTAAAGAGTGGTTGCGTGGGTTTGGGAAACTAGATGTCTTGATGGGTGATAAGACGGACACAGATCTGATCTATTTGTTGAGGCAGATCAGGGATAACGTGAATTCTCCCAATCCAGATGGCCCAACAGGTGGGCTGGATCAACCATCCTATCTGCGGGAGGCAACAATCCAGACCGGACAGGATCTTTACAGAGGTATTGCTGAAGCTGCCAAGCAGAAGTTCAAGGATCGCCCAACTGTAAAGCAGGTAAAAGAGCAGGTGCGTAAGTATGGACTGGGGTGGTTGAATGGCCTGCAGCTTGAGGAGAGTTACAGTCATGTATTTGAGACTGAGGATGGCAATAATCCTATGAGTGAGCTGACCCGATTAGTGAGGCAGATGAAGGCGGACAAGAACAAGTCGATGCAGGATGCGGATCGTTTGCAGAAGCGTTGGGCAAATCTGGAAGTTGATGAGGCGCTGGGGGAGCTGATGCTGGATGCTACTCATTATGGGTTATATCCAGACAAGCCATTCAAGGACCAGCCTAAGGTTGAGGTGTTGAAGGGGCAGGTGCAAAAGGCGGTAGGTGACCAGAAGACGGCGTTACAGACTGAGTTGGCTGATCTGCTGAAGAGGCATGGTGAGTTGAATAAACGCTGGGTGAATCTACCAAGTGAGGCCAAGGGGATCTATTGGGAGGTAGAGACCATGTATCAGAAGCACTGGGAGCAGGTATTCAATGCTATCGAGGCCCGTTTGATGGCATCAATCAGTGATCAGAAGATGAGAAAGGCGAAGGTGGATGCTCTTCGATTAGCCTTTGAGCAGCAGATGGAAGGGCCGTATTTTCCACTGAAGCGGTTTGGTGATTACCTGATTGTGGCTACTCGTGAGGTGGATGGTGAACAGGTACGCACAGTAGAGGCGTTCGAGAAAATATGGGATCGGGATCACCGTCAGAAGGATCTGGCGGCGGACGGGTGGAGTGTGTTTGCACCTACGGCGAAGGAGTTTTTGGGTAAGGATCAGCCACCACCAGAGGGCTTTATGTCTGATGTCTTCGATACGTTGGATGAACATGGCGTGAAGGATGATGATCTGATGGATGCGCTGAACCAGTTGTATCTCCGGACGCTGCCGGAGGCCAGTAGCAGAAAGGCGGGTATCCATCGTAAGAATGTAGCCGGTTTCTCTGGAGACGCTCGTAGGGCATTTGCACACAGTATGGCTCAGGGTAGTCACCATCTTGCTCGGTTACGCTATGCCCACACTATGGATTCTGAATTGCATCGGATGGAGGATATGCTGGAACCGCGCGAGTGGGTGGTATATATCGGCGACAAACAGAACAACATGGAGGAGGGGCGGTATGAAACTGAGAGAGAGGCAAATCAGGCCCGCCTTAAGATGGCACAAGCACTGAAAGCTGCAGGTGGAGAGCCACGTCTGTTTATCAGAAAAGAGGAGAACAAGAATGCAGTGAGTACCAATGATCTCAATCTGTCGAGACAAGTGCTGAATGAAATGCAGAAGCGGTTTGATTTGCTGGTGAATCCAACTGGTAGTCCGGTGACAGAGTTTCTTGGGGGGCTGAACTTCGCCATGTATTTGGGTTTCAGTCCCGCCGCCGCTCTGGTCAACTTGTCGCAAACGCCAATGGTGGCATTACCGATGCTGGGTGCTCAATACGGATGGAAGAAAGCCAGTAGTACACTGGGATATTTCTCAAAAGCCTATCTAGGTGATCGTATTGGTACGTTTGGTGATCTGAATGAGGCGACTGTAAAGCGCATCAAGAGTCACGTAGGCGAAAACAAGATCTCTCTGCTCAATACTGAGGGGCTGACCCGTAATCAGCGGCTGGCCCTGCTTGAATGGCTGGATGAGGGCACAACAGACCTAACCCAATCTCATGATCTGAGTATGACCGCCCAGAGCCCAACAGCCACTGGTGATCGTATTGGTGACCG
>JABHIC010000020.1 GCA_018671205.1 Gammaproteobacteria bacterium | reverse complement strand
GGATAATGATACCAGTGTGATTGTTGATTCTGCTTATGCAGGCGAAAAGGTAGTAATGCAGTTGACCGATACAACATCAGGAGCGGTTACCTACACCTCAATTGCTGCACTGGATAGTGCAGGCGGTGTCAATGCCTCCGGTACAACAGATGATAGCGGGCAAGCGGGTACTTTTGAGTAATTGCTGATACCGTTTTGATACTCTAGATGTCAAATAAAGAACCATACTTAGGTAATCATTGTATGGTTTTTTTTTGAAAGAAATAAGTTATAACAAGGATTATATTTAATGCGAAACCTAACAAAAGTAAGCGCTGGAATTGCAGCGGTAGTAGCAGGAAGTGCGGTTCAAGCAGCAGAGCAGACTATTGAGCTAAATGCGGGATGGAACTTGATTGCAGCCAATACAGCGGCAACAGATAGCGGTCAATCCATTCAAGAGCTGTTTGGCCCTACTGGAGCCAATGCAGAACGTGTGATGATGCAGAGTGCTGATGGTAGTTGGGTGGCTCGCGATGTAAAAAATGATCGTGGTAACTTAACCGATCTTCCTCGTAATAAAGGCATCTGGATCAAAATGCCAGATGGTGCAGCACCGACAACCGTTACTGTAGGTGGTACGAGTACTCTGGGGCGTGCGTTGCAATTGGGGGATAGTGATAACTACAACGATGAAACAGGCTGGAAACTGATTGGCGCGGGGAACAATGTAACCTCAGTCAGCGAGTTAATCGCATCTATTACAAATACTGGGGCGGGGCTTGAGGCGCGTCGACTTTTTGCTTGGAATAAAACGCTGAATAGTGGTGCAGGTGGATGGGACTATTACGATACATCTTTTTCTGCAGATGCTAATACACTCTCTACACTAGACCAAAGCAAAGGGCTCTGGGCCTATTTCAGCAAGGTCTTGGCTCAAGAGACCAGTCAGACGAACAGTGCAGGGGATGGCTTTCAAGTGCTGGCAGCCAATGTGGACCAACTCGGTACTGAATATGAGATAAAAGTCTATACAGACAGTGCTGCTACCGTTTCAGTAACAGGAGATGCCGCGGCAGGTGCAGATCAGCAGATTGATAACTCAACAACGATTGAATTAAAATTTACAGATACACGTTTAGAGCAAGAGATCACAAAAACCATCACCGTTTCAGAAATTGGTGTAGGTGAGAAATACGAAGTAGACATCTTTGACCGTTTCGGAAATCGTGTTGCGGCTACTCAGATCGTAACTCACTCAACAGCAGGAAACAGCTTGGATGTTTTAGCAGCATCAGCAGGGTGTGAGTTGGTGAATGGAGCCTGTGCATCGGTTACCCCTACGATCTTTGCTTATGGCCTTCCGGTTGGATCAGGTGCCCCGGTTTTACTTCAAGAGGTCGAAATTTATCGAGTACATGATGGTTCTGCGGGATCGGGTGGCCTGGATAGTGAGGGTGCAGCAATATCAGACAGCAGCGATGGTGCATTAGCGACTAACCCGATTGGCACACTACTAGACCCTGTAACAGGGCTCAATTTGGGTGAAATCCCAACGAGCGCAAAGATCGCTCTAGTCAAAGAGGGCTACATCACAGTCTATAAAAATGTTGGAGACAGTGGTTCCATTTATGGTGTGATGCAGGAGGTTACTCACAATAATGACTCTCTCTCCAGTAATGCAGAGTTACCTACCGATGAAACAGCAGATGATCCCGGTTTAGGCAGACAGCTACATGCATCGCCAGCGGCGGCTGCCCCAAGTGCTGCAAGAAATAACGCAGGCGCTGCGCTTATGCTTGGTGTAGGTAGAGGCAACCCAAACAGCTCTATTGGTATTCAGGTGACCCCTTATGCCACCCCGGATGCCATTGTAGATCTCCACAGTCAACTAGAGGATGCAGAGGGTACTGCCATTACCTTGGCTAATGATCCCAGCCTGGAGGCTGCGGTTCAGCGAGCCTTTTTGGATCACCCCAATGTGACAATGGAAGACTCAACGGGTACAACTATTACCGGTCAGAGTGATATCTCAGCGGCTTGGGGTAGAAATTTTGCCGCCTACTCCTTCAAGGTGGTTGGTGGTGCTTCTCTGCGGGTCTATGATCGCAATACAGGCGAAGACTATAGCGATGAACGCCGTGCTGCATCACATGCTGACATGGGAGCCTGGGCTGATATTCGTCCCTATATCTCCTCAACGCTAGACGGCACCATGGAGGAGCATCTAGCCTTAGCCGCTGAGTTTGCTAGTGCATCTACAACCGACAGCTATCGTGTGTTGAATCGTGCTTTTATGCGCACTCCCGCAGGTTGGAGAATGATGCCGGGTGAGGTGAAATATATCAATCCTGCTGACAGTGATGGTAATGCAACACCAACGGTTACCTCTATGGAGGCGTCAACCTCTGCTGCATTGGATCTGGATGAGGTGACTTGGGGATATTCTGCGGTCGAAAATCGTACAGTCAAACATAAAATGCCACTGGATCAGCTGGTGATGACCACATCAGGGGATGATAACGGCCTGTTGATGGACAAAATAGATAGTATTGACGCTAGTGGTGGAACAACTGCAACCGATGGTGGCGGTCTCTACGACTATGCGTTTGTCTCCATTCAGGTGTTACCCGTGGTTCGTGATATTGTGACAACGGTACTCGAATCTAGTACGGGTGTGCCACTACCATTCTCGCTCGTTACCCTCAATGGCGGATCTAACGCGATGACGGATGGAAATGGTGTGGCATCCTTCCGCGATGTAGCGATGCCTATCACCTCTCCAACTATCGAGATCAGTGCACTGCGTAATGATCACTACCGCAACTCGGTCACCTTGGAGGTGGGAGAGATCATAGCCAACTCTACTGAGGTGACGGAGACTGCAGAAGGGGCTACTGAATCGATGGTTCGCAACCAGTATGCGGCAACCGTTCGTATTCAGGAGGTGGCACTCACCGCTAAGGTGACCGGTAATGTAACGGATTCTGCAGATGGTACTCCGGTTGCGGAAGCAGCTATATCGCTCATCTCCCCTGCGGCGCTGAGCCAACTGCGTGCCGATATGGAGGCGGGTGAATTTATCGCCTTCCAAGATCCACAAGCCAGATATACTTGGGAGATCCGGGTCCACTATGATGAGAATCAGGCATCCAGAAGTGGCGCACTGGCAAGAACAGCAGAGAGGGGACTCCACCGTATTCTGGTGAATGCAGATGCTCCAGAAACTTGGCAGTCACTCAAGAGCAGTATGGGGCGTGATGATGGCCACCGTCTCTCCTTTGATGATGTGGTGCGTAAAATTGCCAATGTCGAAGAGGGGCAGAGTGCCGACGATGACTACTCATTGGTGGGTACCTATGATGTGCGGGTAACGGTGGACTATGAGATTGATCAAAGTCATCAACCTGGTGAAGAGGGTTTCGGTGACTATCAAGAGGTCTCGGGTGCAGGCATGACCATTAGTGTCGATATTAATCCTGAGCTTCTAGCTGCTACAGAGGAAAATGATGTCAGCTATAGACCATTGAATTGGCGTGTACTCCCCTATCCCATTGCAGATGGTCAGGAAGAGGCCGAGATTAGTCAATCTGGAGACTACGCTGATTATGAGATGCGCGGTAGTCGTGAACATGGCTATTTCTATGTGCTGAATAAAACAGCAGATGCGCAAAATTTGGCCCCTCGTGTCTACTGGGAGGTCGATGTACAGTGGAGTAGTTCGGATGGTGAGAGTCTAAAATGGCTGGAACCCGTTGTTGATGGTAATGGCAATGTGACCAGTTACCAGTGGGTTGCTGCTGCAGAGGGCTTTGAATTAGCTACAGCCAGACGCCACCGTACACTGGCGTTAAGTCCAGAGCCTGTACTGGGACAGTTGACCAATGAAGATGACAGCCTGCGTTATCACCAGGCAACAGATGCAACCACGGGTGCCTTGGTCTATCAACAGGATGATGCGGGGAGTCCCGTGCTGGATGATAATGGCGACCCTATTCCTGTTTATGATGAAACAAAACCGCTCTACGACGAGAGTTGGAATATGCCGATGCTTCCATGGACTCATGTGGTTGCCTCTCTGTCTGATCCTGAACTCTTCAAGGCCTTTCTGCAACCCATTGACTCAAGCGATCAAAATGGTGCACGCTATATTGATACCTATGCAAGTGATGGTGCTGCAGAAAATAATGGGTTCAATATCCGCATCAAGGGAGTTGTCTATGGAGACGAGGCATCTCTAGATACACCGTCTGATAAGAACGGGGATGATGATTCAACAGACCGTAATGTTCCGTTTGTTCTGCAGTCAGATATGAACCTTAAGGCTCCATTTAGCCAGAACCGTCAGTCTGTATTGAAAATCACAGATGCCACGGCTGTTCCGCTAGAGGGGCTGGTTGAGCGCAATACCGCAACCGGACCAATGGGGTACTTTACCTTTAATAGCATACCCGCTGAGTTGGGTGCCTTTACTAATCTTGACCTAAACTCATCTTATCTGCGTGTGAGCGCGTACAAGGATCTCTATTACAGAGCAGAGCTTGCACCAACGCCAAAGTTTAGCCGTGATAATGCAACCACAGCAATACTGGAAGATGTCTCCAATAAACACATCGACCTAGACAAAATTCCAACCCGAAATGTGGTTGTGACTACTGCTGCGAATGCAACGGTCTATCTGGGAGAGAGCGGTCGTTTTGAGGTTGCGAACGAAAGCGGTGCTGCAAACTTCGCGGATGTTCCTGTAGGTGGCTATACCCTCCGAGCAGAACCAGGAGCAGGGGATAGCGAACATGGAATGAGCAGTGCACAGGCTCAGATCACTCAATTTACGGCTGACAGTGATACGGATGTAGAAGTGGCTCAATCGGTTACGCTTACCTTACCTGGCGTTACTTGGATCTCTGATTCGGTCCCGGTTATTGATGTAACCATCTCCGATATGATGGCTGGTGGTTTTGTTGTGGTTGAAGGTGAGGTTAAGGAGTATAAGGCGCTTACAGACGCAGCTGACTCAGAGACTGCGTTGGTTCCCTACGGTATGAGTGGAGGAGATCGTGTAAGAGATCTGCTCTCTATCCGGGTCAATGATCGCATACTGCCTCTACAGATGGATGGAGAGTCTCGCTTCTCGACGACAGTACAGCTGCGTGAGGGGCTGAATGGTATCATTCTGAGTGCGGTTAATGAGGTGGGTAGAGCCTCGACCCCAACCCAGATGGTCAACTTCTTCCCAAGCTTTGGCTCTGTCTCGGGCACGGTCACCTACGATCATGATAACGATGATCAGAATAATGATGGCTTTAAGGACAATGCAACCGAAGTCGCTGCCTCGGCGCAGGTCCCTGCAGCGGGTGCCTTGTTGACGGTAACTCAAGGTGAGAATCAACGCTCAGTAGTGACTGAGGATGATGGTGACTTCAGTCTCTTTGGCCTGCCTGCGGGTGAGAGTATTGATATTCATGCTATTATCCAGAGTGAGTCAGGGCGTTTTGCACTGGATAGTGGTTCTGTGAGTGCGGTTGTTCCTGAGGGAATTCAGTACAAGATTGCGGAGCCTCTGCAGTTGACGAGTATCTTCAGTGCAGCAGAGGGGCAACCGGTGGTTGCAGTAGATGACTCTCTGGTGAAAGATGGAATGTTCTATCTGGATGCGCGTGTGGGTAACTATGATGGGCAGGGTATCGGAACAACCGAGCCTCGACCTATTCAGGTGACCATCAACGGGGAGACCTTCGACGTAGCTGTCAGTGGAGATCGAAACACAGAGACGAATGTTAATGCTGTAAGGACCGCCACAAGACAGCTCAACGCGGGAGAGGTTGTCGATGAGACGGAGAACTTGATGTGGCACGTCAACACTGAATCGGTCCGCCTTACCCGTCGTCATAATGAAATTGTAGTTTCGGCAACCAATCTCAATGGTGAGCATAATATTGCACCACCGATCTATGTTGAGAATGATGCGGTGATTGAACTCGATGTGACGATGAATGTGACCATGCCTGGACTCAATCCTGTTGCAACTGATCAGCTGGAGGGAGGCATTACCCTCTATAATATTGATGGCGAGCCTGTTGCGGCTCGACGCTTTGTAGAGGCAGCCTCTTCAACAGATGTTTCAGTAACGCAGAACTTCCACACCATGGAAGCTGGACTCTATACCTATCTGATTGAGGTGCCTGGCTATATTCCTCAGCGCGGAATGTTTGTTCTAAATGAGAACAACGCAGCAACAGATGGAGAGAGCGGAGCTAATGTTGGAGGAGTCAATGAGCAAGTTGTCTCTGCATCACTGGAAGCGGCAACCTTGGATATTTCATGGTTTGAGCTGGAAGGGTTAACGGCAACACGCTTACAGGCACAGGAACGAACGGGTGACCAGTTGACCGTAGCAGGTGTCAGACAGGTAGATGCAAATGCCCTCCCTGGTGAAGCTGAAGATGCTCTAGTCTATATGGATGACACTGGGCGGTTGACACTGGTGGAGACTGATAATGAGCCATACCTTCAGAGTGAACCTCTGGTGATCGATGGGGAGGCAGTCCACACCAATCTCGCACAGGTGAGTGGTAACCTGAGACTGGTAATTCCAACACATGAGTTCACAACAACGGGTAACCCTCCATTCTCAGGGTTGATGCAGGTGGTAACGGGCGACCAGGTGGTGAGTGTTCAGATGCCGACTCAACTTCCGGCTGCATTGGCAGCAGATAGCAGTGATGCAGGTGCAGATGGGGTTGCAGCGGGTACCGCTGAGTATCTGATTCCATTCTCTGCAGTGGTCAATGTTGTTGAGGGACACAATGTGATCGATGTGTTGGCTACGGCATCGGATGGTGAACTGCGAGAAAACGCCGGGACCATCTTTGTTGAGCCTGCATCAACCCCTGTAGGTGCGATGACAGTGACGCTGGACTGGGCGAGTGGGTATGATATGGACCTCCACAGCTTCTACTTCCCAGACTGGGGTATGGATGATACTACACCTGCAGAGGCGGGAATGGAGACGGGGTCTCAGAATTATGGTCATGTCTACTACTCAAATACCTCCTATAGATCTGATCGGATTCAGGATATTGACTGGATTGGAGAGGGTTGGGAAGGTTCTGGCTTCCAGCCAGAGCACCATACATGGGCTACCGCTACTGTAGATGGGCGAGGAGTGGTTGCTGATGGAACCTATCTGGTGGTCGCTAATGACTATAGTTACGATGATGCAGATCGGGTGACGGTAACCTTGACTGCTCCAGGTATTGGGGATGTGACCTATGGCCCCTATGACTCGAGTGAAGCTGCAGATTCTGGTAAACAACCTGTCTTTGTTGTTCATGTTGAGAACAACCGTGTGGTTGAGGTAGAGACCGTACCGGTGGGTAGCAGCTTTGGGGCCGCAGTAACCGATATTGTTGGTGGCTCTAATGAGTTTGGTCCGGATGAGCATGGTATGTACCGTACCCGCACACTGGCTAAACCCAAGCGTTAGATCGTAACGGAGAGGGAAGCGGTTGTTTCGCTTCCCTCCTCAAGCTATCTTGTTAACTGAGGCTGAATACTGTGAAGTATTCAGCCTTTTTTATCTATAATAGAAATATGAAATTGAATTTTATTGTTGGCCTGCTCTTGCTGTTTTTCTCGGTAGAGGGCTTTGCGATTAGAGATGCGACCTTTATACACCGTAATGGCGATTTACTGGAGCACCAGCCGCCAACGGCCTTTCGTACGTTTATGGCTCGTGTAAGTTGTAGCGATGAGACCTGCGCAGCGATGCCGTTTCTTCGTAGCAATACATCAGTCGAGTCCGATCAATATAACTACTATCTCTATAGTGATCACTTTAGGGTAGTCTACGCAGCCAGTTGTGGTCCTAACGAGAGTGTTAAAAATTATGCACAAAAGATGTTGGATATTGCTGAGGTGGCCTATCAGAAACAGGTAGTAGAACTCTCTATGAACCCTCCAGAAGGGAATGAGCAGTACTACACCGATATATTTCTGGGGAAAAAAAGCCGTAACGAAGATTGTCGTGGCTTCGACTATGTTTCTGGTGAAAAGGTGCTGTGGTATGACAGCTATATTGATACCTTTGCTGGATTTGCCTCAGAACACCCTCTGGATGAAGGGGTAGCCTATCTGGTAATGAATGCGGGCTTGACTGATCAACTGTTACAGGTAACGCTCGCGCATGAGATTCACCATACGATTCAGTTTTCCTATAAACATTTTGAGGATACCTATTTTTCAAACGCCTATCTGGATGCTGATTTATGGATTCTAGAAGCGATGGCAACGGCAATGGAGAGTATTGTCTATCCTGATGTAGATGATTATGTCTACTATGTTAATCGATGGTATCAAGGAATGAACCAGTCACTGGATACCTTTGATGGTGTGCATGAATATGGGGCGGCAGTCTTCCCTCTCTATTTAGAGGAGAGGTTTGGGGCTGGAACACTGAATAAAATTTTACTTCGATTTGGGGAAGAGAATGGCTGGCAGTCGATTGTTAAATCTGTTGTTCTAAGCTACGGAGAGACTTTTACGGAGATCTACTCTGGTTTTATTGGGGCTATTTGGGAGCCAGAAGAGCACTTTATCCATGGGGCTCAATTTGATACCTCTGCGATTGAGTCATTAACCAGAGAGTTGAACCCTGAAGTAAATATCACGTTGAATAAACTGGGTATTCAGCCGGTCTCTTTTTCAGAGGATACGACGATAACTCTTAATGAACACCAGTTTAGTTGGACACCATCTGCCGAACAGGGGTGTTCGAACTGGAGTGGGTCGATCAATCAGCGAATGCTTTGTCGTCCTGCACAGAAAATGGTGCTATTCGCAGACCGTAGTCAAGAGCGGGTTACTACACCATTTAGAACTCTTTACTTGAATAGCGGTTGGAACCTGACCGGCTTTACCACCAATGACCCTCGAACAAGCCTGGATCTTTTTGCCCAAATTCCAGAAAGCAGAAGTGCAAACTGGAGCACGTTGAATGAGTGGTCAATTGAAAATTTGGCTGAGAGTGAAACGGTGATCAATAGCCTGGAGCCTGGTTGGGTTTATAGCGCTGAAGAGAGGGAGCTTCGACTGTTGGGGGAACAGAAAGGGGAACTCTATGAAGAGTTGAATCAAGGGTGGAATTTGGTGTCTTTGTCCGCTGATGAGTTGACGGGAGAAGGGGATTTAGAACAGTTTCGTGAACAGGTTGCGGTTGATTCAGGCTACTCACTTAGAAATTTTCTCTTTACCGTAGGTGAGGGGTGGCAGGGGTGGCATTACGAGCGGGAGGTAGGAGATCTTAGTGGTATTGGGGGGGCTACAGCATTATGGCTCTATCTTGAGTAGTTGTATAAGTTCTCTGTAATATTTTGTAATATATCGCTGCTTTGGGTGTGAACAGTGTATCCTCTCTGCTGCCTGAACTCGAAATAGCCTCTTCACCATTGTCAATGGCGCTGAGGATGCACAGTGCTGTGCTGTATGAAACAAGATAAGTCGGAGCAGATGATGAAAGTAGAGCCAAAACTAACGATAACTTTGAGCCTATGGTTGGTTCTATTTTTCTCTCCCCAGCTATATGCGGCGACACAAACGGTTCCACTTCACTCTGGCTGGAACCTGGTTGCACCTACGGTGTCGGATAGTCAAATCATCTCCACGATCAATGAGCAGCCGGTTTTTTATGATCTTGATGGGGCGATTGCCGATGCCAGCACTACATCTTACCGCATTGGGTCGGGGTATTGGATCTATAGTGGTGAGGTTGATGGATCGTTTGAGTTGAGTGGAGAGAGTAGTGCAGTAGATAGCACACAATTTCACTCTGGTTGGAACCTCATCGGCATTACTCAAGAGGCCGATGCTGGTGAGATCCAGCAGTTGATCGAGACAACTACACAATATGGGGTGAAACGGCTTTACCATTATGATAGTAATGGTTGGCATAGTTACGATTTTCTCCACAGTCGCGGAGATGTTACACAACTGCATCCCGGTTATGGATACTGGGTAGAGTTAGAGAACCGTTTTCCTGTAGCCATTGCAAAGACCATTACCCTAGATGAAGATACCCAATACAGTGGTACCTTGGATGCAACGGATGCAGAGGGGGGGGTACTGTCCTTCTCAATGGTTGACGCACCTGGGAGAGGAACGGCGGTTTTTACCGATACCGCTACGGGAGCCTTTACCTACACCCCAAGCAGCAATGAAAATGGTAGTGATCAATTTACCTTCAAAGTCAATGATGGTGGAGCAGACTCTAATGAAGCAACGGTTACACTGACTATTCAGGCAGTAAATGATATTCCCGTAGCTGCGCCAGCAGCAGTCGTTGTCAGTCGTTCGGCTACCCTTGAAGGGATACTTTCTGCCTCTGATCTGGATGGTGATGATCTAATATTTACAGTAGTAACCCAACCTCAGCAAGGGACGCTCACCATTACTGACTCAGCAACAGGAGCTTTTAGCTATACGGCAACGGGCAGTGCAACAGGTATTGACCCATTTACTTTTAAGGTGGGTGATGGAGTTGATTTTTCTACTACGGAAACAGTGATTATTACGATCAATGAGAATGCCCCTACGGCCACAACCGCTACGATCACTCTTGATGAGGATAGTAATTATAGTGGTACCTTGGTTGCCAGTGACTCTGATGGAGACTCCTTGACCTATGCAGTCGTTACTGCACCCGAAAAAGGGGTAGTAACCATTACCAACGAGGCAACCGGGGCCTTTACCTATATTCCCAGCAGTAATGAAAATGGTAGTGACAGTTTTAGCTTTAAGGCAAATGATGGTTCCTCAGATTCGGCAACAGTTGCTGTTGCAGTCACCATTGATCCAGTAAATGACCATCCAGTAGCTACTGCGGCAAGTATTTCTCTGGACGAGGATGTAGTCTATACAGGTGAGTTGACAGCCACAGATGTAGAGAGCAGTGCTCTAACATACAGTGTGGTGGGGCAAACTGAACGAGGTGTTGTTGCGATCACGAATGAGGCAACAGGTGCCTTTAGCTATACCCCGACAGCTAATGAAAATGGCAGTGATAGTTTTACCTTTAAGGTAAATGATGGGGCCGCTGACTCCAGTGAAGCGACGGTTAATCTCACAATAACAGCTGTCAACGACCTTCCAGTTGCCACAGATGGCGGTCAGACCAGTTCCGAGAGTGCGTTTACTGGAACTTTAACAGCCTCCGATGTTGAAAGTGATTCCCTGACCTATGTTTTGCTAACAGAACCAACCTCCGGTACGCTCACAATTACCGACTCATCCACGGGTGCCTTTAGCTATACGGCGACCGCTGGATTTGACCAGAGTGTGAGCTTCACCTTTAAGGTCAATGACAGTGTTACAGGAACCGACACTTCCCGTGATTCCAATGTGGCCACCATGACTCTGCTGATGTCACTCTCAATGGGTACCTCTTCCGAAGGGGTAGATTGTGAGGTCGATGAGGCAGGTAATTGTGTTGCGGTCTCTCCAACCCTCTTTAGTTATGGCCTGCCGATAGGGTCTGGTGCACCGGTTCTGCTACAGGATGTGGAAATCTATCGGGTGAATGATGGCACTACTGGTACAAGTGGCAGTGACTGGTCTTTGTCGGAGAACCCTATTGGACAACTTAGGGATCCAGTGGACGGACTTGCACTGGGAATGTTACCGATCAACTCAACGATAGCTATGGTGAAAGAGGGGTACCTGACCGTCTATAAAAATCTAGGTACCAATCCATCTATTTATGGAGTGATGCAAGAGGTGGTACATCATAGTGATGCACTGGCCTCTGATAGTGTATTGGGGGAAGATGAGTCGATAGCAGGAACCTTGCAGCGTCGTCTGTATGCATCCCCAGCTGCTGCTGCACCGAGTTCTGCACGTAACAATGCGGGGGCAGCACTGCTCTTCGGTGTGGGTAGAGGCAATCCAAACTCATCGATTGGTATCCAGGTGACCCCTTACCAGACTATGGATGGTATTGAGAGCCTCTACAGCCTTGAAGATAGCGCTGGAGCACTACCTACGCTGGATCAAGATCCAAGCCTAGAGGCTGCGGCTATGCGTGCTTATCGTGATGCAGAGAGCCTAGGTTCAAATAATGCAACCAGTGTAGACTGGGGTAGAAAATTTGCGGCATTCTCCTTTAAAGTCATTGGTGGTGCTGCGTTGCGGGTCTATGACCGCAATACAGGAGAGGACTACACCACCGAGCGGCGTGCAGCAAGCCATAGCGATATGGGAGGCTGGGCCGATGTGCGTCCCTACCTATCCTCTACCTTAGAGGGGAGTCTGGATGAGTACCTTGCACTCAGCACAGAGTTTGCCAGTGCCCACCGAAGTGATGATTATCGCGTGCTTAACCGCGCCTTTATGCGTACACCGTCAGGCTGGCGTGAGATTTCAGGAGAGGTCAAGTTTATTGACCCTGCGGATACGGTAGGCACTGTCGCAACCACAATGGAAGACTATAACGGTACAGATAAGTTATTGTTGGAGAATGTAGATTGGGGGTATAACGCTGTCGAAAACAGAACGGTAAAACATAAGCTACCGCTCAATCAACTGGTGATGACGACTATTGGGGATGATAACGGCTTGTTGATGGAGAAGATGGGCTCCCCAGACTCCTCGGGTACAGTTACGGCGATAGATGGTGGAGGGCTATACGATTTTGCCTTTGTCTCCGTGCAGGTGCTGCCGGTAGTGAGAGACTTGGTGATTACTGTTAAAGATGGGACTACAGAGAATGGCCTCTCTTCCTCTCTCGTCTCTCTGGATAGTGGGGCTTCTCAGCTTACCAGTGCAGAGGGAAAGGTTACTTTCAGAAACGTGGCGCTTCCCATTATTGCACCAACCATAACCCTGAGTGGGTTGCGTAATGATCACTATAGAAACTCGATTACCCTTGATGTAGGAGAAATTATTTCAGGCTCTACGCTAGTGACGGAAACTATCGATGGAGTAGAGATAGAGCGAAATCAATATACAGCAACCCTTCGTCTACAGCAGGTAGCAGATACCGCCTCAATCACAGGGCAGATTACCAGTGCGGAAGATGAAAGGTCACTTGAGGATGCTGAAGTGCGGTTGATCGCACCGGCTGCACTGAGTCAGCTAAAGGCCGATATGGTCAACAGTGAGTTTACTGCATTCAATGATCCGCAAGCCAAATATACCTGGGTAATCCGGCCCCACTATGATGAGAATCAGCCTGCTCGCAGTAGCCGTTTGAGTCGTACTCTCCAGCATGGGCTACAACGTATTCTGGTTAACTCTGGAATCGAAGAAACTTGGCAGCCGCTGAAAAGTGCGATGGGACGAGAGGGTGGTTATCGACTCTCTTTTGATGATGTGTTGCGTAAAATTGCGAACGTGGAAGAGGGGCAGGATGCATCAGATGAGTATTCGCTGGTGGGTACCTACGATATACAACTCACCGTGGACTATGAGATTGACCAGAGTCACCGTCCAGATGAGGCAGGATTTGGAGACTACCAAGAGATATCTACGGCAATGACGATCGGGGTAGGGATCAATAGGGGGCTCTTTAGCACAACAGGGATGGCTGGTAGGCCCCTACACCGACTGCTCCCTTATCCCGTAGTTCCTGGAGAGGATGAGGCAAGTAGCGGAGATGGCGGGTATGCGGATACTGCTTTTGAGCTACGAGGCAGTGCAGAACACCAATACTTTTACGTGATCAATAAGATGGCGGGTATTCAAAAAATAGAGCCACGAGTCTACTGGGAGCTGGATATTACTTGGGCCGATACGGACGGAAATGTTTTCTGGTTGGAACCGCAGCTGACTAATGAAGTAGTAACCGGTTACCAGTGGCAAGCACAAGGCAGTGAAGAGTGGTATACCGCCGACCGTCATCGCACCATCGCCCTCAGCCCAGAACCCATATTGATGGATGCTGATGGAAATTCGGTCAATGATGCCAGTTGGCATATGCCGATCCTCTCTTGGAACCAGGTAATTTCCAAGATATCGTCCCCAGAATTGTTTAAGGCGCTGTTAGAGCCGATTGATTCAGACGATTATCCAAATGGTGCTCGCTATATTGATACCAAGGGTAACCCTGGAGATAGTAGTGATAATTCCGGTTTTGACCTTAAGCTGAAAGCAGTGGTCTACGCCGATGAAGGGGCCTATAACACCGGTCTTACCGGATGGCAGAGAATCAACTTTAACCCAGTTGGTGATACGGATGATGACGACCATAACATCCCCTTTGTCTATACCGTATCCATGAATATACAGGCCCCATTCAGCCAAAACCGAGAGTCAGTACTGAAAATCACCGATGCTACGGCAGTTGCAAGTGAGGGGTTGATGGAGCGCACAACCCAAACTGGGGCAGCGGGGTATTATACCTTTAGAAATATCCCCATTGATCTAGGTGCATCTACCAACGACTCCCTCACCTCCTCCTATCTACGGGTGGGGGCCTCAAAAGCGCTCTACTATGATGCGGAGCTTACGGCAACCGATAAGTTTACCCGGGATAATGTCTCCACAAGTGATGTGCTGGAAGATGTTGTAACACAATCGCTAATACTTAATAAAATCCCCACACGTAACGTAACGGTTACTACCTCAGCTCTGGCAAGGGTCTATACTGGCGAGGGAGATATATATCAGGATGCCGATGAGAATGGAATAGCAACTTTTACCAACATTCCTGTGGGAGACTATATCTTCCGAGCGGAACCTCACAGTAGTGATGATGACCACGGCATGGTCAGCGCACCTCTGCAGGTCACTCAGTTTGTGGCAAATACTGATGCAGATATCGAGAGCGCACAAACGGTTTCACTGCCACTGACAGCTGCAACCTGGATCTCAACAGCGGTTCCAACCATTGATGTGGAGATTTCAGAACTGCTGGAAGGGGGCTATGTGGTGATTGATGGAGAGGTCAAGGAGTACCGCACGACTTCTGGTGTCACAGAGCTGGTGGCATACGGTGTCAATACCGTCGACGGGGTTACCACCCGAGTACGTGATCTACTTTCCATCCGCATCAATGATCGAATTATTCCGCTTACAATGGATGATGGCTCACACTTTTCCACCACCGTAGCACTAAGAGAGGGGCAGAATGGCATCATTGTAACTGCAACCAATGAGGTGGGTACCTACTCAAGCTCCACCCAATTGGTAAACTTCTTCCCCAGTTATGGCTCTATCTCTGGTTTCCTAGAGTATGACCACGATAACAGTGCAGATACAGAAGCCGTGCCTGCTGCAGGAGCTACGCTGATTGTTAACTATGGAGCGACTCAACGCACTTTGATTGCTGAAGAGGATGGCTCCTTTATGCTCTATGGACTACCAGCAGGCGAAACCATTGCGTTGCAAGGCTACTTGTCGACAGCAAGTGGAGACTTTGCCCTAGATGGGGAGGCTCTTGATGTCTATGTTCCAGAAGGGGTCCATAACACACTGGATGAGACAATAGTATTAACCTCTATTGCTACGGCAGCAGAGGGCGCACCAGTTGTTGCAGTGGATGACTCTCTGGTTAAAAATGGTGTTCTCTACTTGGATGTTCGAGTTGGGAACTATGATGGGCAGGGTATAGGAAGTGCCACTCCACGCCCTATTCAGGTAACCATCAATGGAGAGCATTACGACCTTGCAGTAGAGAATAGCCGTGCAACCCATTCGGTAGACGATGTGAGGGCCGCCTCAAGGCGACTAAATGCCACTGTCACAGATGAGACTGAAAATCGAATGTGGCATGTCAATACTCAATCGATTCGTCTGACCCAGCGTCACAACGAAATCATGGTGACAGCCACCAACCTCAATGGAGAGCAAAATAGTGCGCCACCACTCTACTTGGAGAATGATGCCATTGATGAGGTAGACCTCGCCTTTACAGTCACGGCAACGTCGAATGGAACCATTTCTCTCTACAATATTGCGGGTGAACCCGTAGCGGTTCATCGATTTGTTGTCGATGGAGGGGCGGCCACTGAAAGCTTCTACAATATTGCGGAAGGAATCTACACTTACTTGATTGAGGCCCCGGGTTATATTCCTGCGCGTGGCAGATTTACCCTCGATAGTGAGGCAAATAGTTCATTAACTCAGGCGATCAGCTTAGAGGCTGCGCAGTTAGAGATTGCATGGTTTGAACTTGAGTCATTGGCGGCTACACGTCTGCGTGCACAAGGCCCAGCGGCAGACCAGGCAACAGTTGCCATGCTAAGAGCTGCGGCCATCGCTAACGGTAGTACAGACCCATTTCCTGAAGATGTTGAAGCTGCATTGATCTATATAGATGCCACTGGGCGGCTTACAACAACAGCAGCGGGCAACAGCAACTACTACCCTAGTGAAGCATTAACCATTAATGGAACAGATGCCTACACTAGGCTTGCGCGGGTCACAGGAAACCTGAGGTTGGTTATTCCTACGGAGGATGTCCCCTCAGAAAATCCATTTGCGGCACTGCTTCAAGTGAATGTTGGGGGAGAATGGACTCACGTGCAGGCCCCAACTTTGCTGCCTACACCACTGGTTGATGGTAGTGTAGAGGCGGGTGATGACGGTGTTATAGCGGGTACTAATGAGTATCTCATTCCATTCTCTGCGGTGGTCAACCTGAATGAGGGGAATAATATTGTCGACATCGTGGCGACTGCCTCCGATGGAGTCTTGCGTGAAACAGCCAGTACGATCTATATAGAACCGGCCTCTACACCCGCAGGGGCATTAACCGTAACCTTGGACTGGGCAGATGGAGCAGATATGGACCTTCATAGCTTCTACTTCCCAGAGTGGGGGGTAGATGATACCAGCACCACAGTAGCAGAAAACTATGACCACATCTTCTACGCAGATCGTAGTTACATCGACAGCGATGGAAATGAAAGTCTTGTGCAAGACCTCGATTGGACGCACTTGGGGTGGGATGATGGTACAACCTTCCAGCCAGAGCACCATAGCTGGGCAACCGCGCTCCAAAATGGAGAGGCAGTAGTTGCGGATGGAACCTATCTGATTGTCGCCAATGATTATGGTAGTGATGATGCTGCTCGTATCACCCTTACTTTAACAGCGCCGGGTATTGATACAGTCACCTACGGACCCTTTGACCATTCAGAGATGGCTGATTCAGGCAAGCAGCCCACTTTTGTGGTTCATGTAGAGAATCATCGTGTGGTGGATCTAGAGATTATACCGTTGGGTGAGGGCTTTGGGACGAATATCACTGATATGCTTGGGGCAGGAAACCTCTATGGCCCAGATACTCGTGGTATGTATCGTACACGCGCTCTGGTTAAAACGATGCGCTGATAAAAAGTAGTTATGAGTCTTGAAAGGCTGTCACATAATCGTCAACTAACAACCGTTTATTTGTTGTTTCTGTTATCTATCGCTCTTCCAAGCATAGCGATGGCCACTGATGTTGATGGTCAAATATGGACAAATACAACCTGGGCTCAAAGTGATAGCCCCTACTATATAACGGGAGATGTCCAAATACCCTCAGGAGTAACATTAACCATAGAGCCCGGTGTAGAGATTCGCTATACAGGAGGGTATGAACTGCTG
>JABHIC010000191.1 GCA_018671205.1 Gammaproteobacteria bacterium | reverse complement strand
CGTGGCACACACACAGAAAAGTAGTGCACACACACACACAGCACACCTATGTGTACACCGACACAGCAGCGACATGCATGCTGGTCAATTGTGCACTAACACTCCTCCTTGCATTGTGAAGTATACTAGAACAATATAAAAACTAACTACTTATTAAACTACGAGGGCAAAAACTCTGATAACCTCAACATGAGGTACCCGCAAGACAAGTGTAACGACAAGTCAAGCAAGGTCATATAGCACAAGGCTATTACACCACAGAGATAAACCTCACCTACACGAACTCATCACTGATCCTAGTAAGGATCTTTCCAGTCGGGGTCTCCACAGGAATGAGCCCTCGGACCATCTCTGCCTTCGCATGGAACGCCACTCTACCCAGGATTTTGGTCCCAATATCTGCAGGATTAGAGGCGGTCCCAACATGCTGCACAGTCATCACTCCGTTGGAATTCATCTCCTTCACATACATGTACTTGATCCCGGCTTCCCTGGTCAACTTAGTCAGGCCCTCATTAGTCGCAGTAGACAAAGCAGTAGTAGAGTCTGAGAACAGGGCAGAGCTATATCTGGTAATCACGGCCTTGATTCCAGTACGGGACAGCAGCCAACGGAAAGCAACAAGACGACGAGCAGCAGGATCTAGAGCAACAAACTCAGCAGCTCCAGACGAATGGCAGATAGTGGTGAGCATAGACCTCCAGTCTATCAACCCATCACCCATATAAATAAGCACACAACAGGTAGACTTACGTGTAATAGGGCACCCAGCCCAATCCGAATCAGCAAAACCTCTCAGTCTAGCCGATCTGCCGCCCAGCTTGAGGGTCCAGTGTCTTGTGTTCCATACAAAATGCAGAAGATGGGTCACACCAGACGCAGCTACTTTACTCACCTTATTAGAGTATCGTGCCAGCAGACCAACATGATAGCATATATCAGCACGCATACAGATCATTAAATATATGAGGCAGCCAATTTTCTCCCTGTACTCGAAGTCTTCGATGAACCTCGCATCAGCAACAGGAGCTCTGGCAAGCATACCAACTAGGCCCTCTCTCATCGGGGTGTTAACAGAGGACTTGGAGACCAGGCCAAAGCGAGCATATATCTTCAGTATATAGGCTTCCATAGACAAGTCAATTACCTGTTCCTCGAAGTGGCGTTCTAACTTGATCCCAAGATAGGTAGTCAGCGGTCCCTCCGCACCCAGCTTGAAGCGCTTGCCGATCCTCCGAGTGTAGTCGTCCAGCAAGGCTTGGGACGTACCGGCAAGAAGGATGTCATCAACATACAGTAATAATAACAAGAATTGTCCTCCTTCGAGGTGCAGTGTGTACATACAAACATCATACTCGTTGGACCGAAATTGAAGCGCAGTGAGGAACTCGTGCATCTGGAGGTACCACTCCCTAGGGGCTTGCTTTAGCCCATAGACGCACTTTTTGAGCCTCATGCCGACGCGGCCAGGACCTTGCAGGAGATCCATCTGGTCCCGTATCTTGCGTATTTTGGCCTCATCCGTCAGTGTTTGTAGTATGCAGGATAACAAATGTAAGTGGTCATGCAGCGGCTTGCACCATATCTCCTCCTTCAGAAAGGGATTAAGAAATGCAGTCTTAATGTCTAGCTGAACAGTGAACAAACACATAATAGCAACAATAGTAAGAAAGATACGCAAGGTTACAAGCTTAGCTGTGGGGGCCCATGTCTCATTGTAGTCGACGCCCATCTCCTGGCCACAGCCAAGAGGGCACATCCGTGCCTTCAATTTGTCGGGCTTCTCCTTGACCACCCACTTTACCCGTAGGGGATTAGCGTCATCTGGAATCAGGGCCAGCTCGTAGGTGTCATGGTCGAAAATATGGGACATGAGCTCAGCCATCTTGGCCTCTTCCCACTTGATATCCCGCTCGTCATCTATCCCTTCGAGCGATTCCACTGCCAGATACAGTGCCTTCATTATAAAGGGCTTATTCGAGGGTTCCTCGGGAGTGGAGTCTTCGGGACGAGGGATCAATGGGTCTCTAGACACGTTGGGGTTGGCTGACTGGGGGGACAGTGGGAGCCCATTCATGAAGGGGCCGTCGTGCTCGTGAGGTGGCTCGATGCCGTGCTCGCATGGGAGGACTCCTCTGGAACCGCCATATAGGGTCCCTTCGTCGGGCTCAGACACATCAATAGCTAATCTGGAGCCCTCTGACCGGGGGGTTCCAGTCGTGTCGCCCATCGTACCCACATTGAGATGTCTAGTCTGCCGCCGAACCCGCTTGTGAGGGGGTGCTGATACATCAGCCTCGGCCATTCCCGACGCGGGAGCTCTCTCAGTATTCATCTCCGGCGCGGAGGCTACATCGGGGTGTGGAGACCCTCGCATGGTGGCGGTATTGGACGCGCTCGAGGCGCTGGCCCCCCCAAAGGCCTGCAGCTGATCAGGCTGCTCTTCATCGTCGACGTCGGGAGCTCCCTGTGGAGAAGGAGCAATAGAGGTAACAATGGTTAGTCTATCATCTTTCCACATACGAGGTACCTGGTCCTGCCAATAGAGGCGTATCATGCGCTCAGTGTCAGCAGCATGAATCGGGGTACTCTCCTCCTGAGTCAGGCGACCATTAATAATAGGGGCTCTGTACCCAACAACAAACCCACGAGATGTGGTAACACGTGTGACAGCATACAATATAGAATTTTCATCGTCAAAATAAACCATATGAGTCATCCAGGTGTAGTCTGCCACAGATTTCTTCTCAGGAGAGATAACCAAAAGGGGAGAGCTAGACCTCTTTACTGGGGTAACCTCATCAAAAATTACGTGAGCAGACTCCTGGACCTTGTCCAAGCTGGGCACATAACATTGGTACCGATCCATCATAGGCCATGTCAGACCAAGAAAATATGCAGTGTATGCTTTCTCAGCAAACGTTTTATCGCGCAATTCAGTGGGGATATGAACATAACATATACAGCCAAAAATACGAAAACGTGCAATAGACGGAGTCACACCATACTTTGCTTGAATAGGGGTAACACGACCATACAAAGCAGTTTTGGTAGGCATGTGGTTTGTAATAATAACAGCATACTGTACAGCATATATCCACGCAAAAGCAGGTAATGAAGACGCAAGCCACATGGCATAACCTGACTCCCAAATGGTGCGGTTGCTCCGCTCTGCAACTCCATTCCGTTCTGGTGTGTACGACGGGCTATACGTGCTTGTACACTCCTCGGAAGCTAAGAAATCCACCGTCTTGTGGGCGATCAGCTCGGGGGCCCCGTCAGCATGCAGCCTCTGGATCACCTGCCCGGCTGCCTTGACATCTCTGGTAAAATACTGCTTGAGCTTATCAAAGGCATCTGATTTAGCATTCAAGAAAACAACAGTACGATATGAGGTGTCAACTTCAGTATATAATTGAAAATATAATTCGCCTGAAGGTCCCGCGACGGAGAAGGGGCCTTTGAGATCTGTGACTACCAGAGGTATCACCCGTCTCAGAGGTGTGAGCCCTTCAGTTGGAGTTGTAGGCAGGACAGTAGATCTGCCCCTGCTAAAAGAACGACGCGTGCTCTTAGCTCTAACACAATCCGCGCAAACGCCTAGCTTGGTTACTCTGCCAGCATCCTTGTCCGGCCCGGTTACTAGCCCGTGGGAGATAGCATGAGCTAAATCCCGTATGTTCTTGTGGCCCATCCGGCAATGCCAAAATTTAATATCGGCCACAGGGGTAGCAGAGGCTAAACGTACCGTTTCAGTCAGACTGGTGGTCTCGCCGGTGAGGTCAGAGACTTTAAACTTGTAGGAGCGGTCTGGGCCCAGGGGTGTGCGAGCCATAGGCGTCTGGTTGGGGTCGGTCAATGGGTTGGTAGAAAATAGGAGGGCTTCTCCTCCTCCGAAAACGACCCACTTGCCGTCTATATCCAGCTGTGCTACGCTCGCGACTCCCTCGGTCATAACCCCATCTGGGGTGATCAGGACATTGCTCAGGTCACCAAGCTGGCCACGCTGCGACGACTGAAAGGTGGCTCCATCCAGGGCTGTCTTGATCGTGGTCGAGACATCGGTGAGATCAGATTCTCGAACCGAGTCAGCCGTGGATTGTGAAACCATATG
>JABHIC010000190.1 GCA_018671205.1 Gammaproteobacteria bacterium | reverse complement strand
GCAGATGCCTATCCAGAGACGGTCAAAGCAGCGGTGGCTGAGGGGGTCTCCGGGTTTATTGTGAAACCACTGTGTCAGAGCCGAATTCATGATGTGGTCGCCAGCTTTCGTACCAGGAGGCATTAGGTGGCTGTCCGAGAATAGAAGTCGTAGCGAGGGAAAGCTGATTTGAGCCAGCGTTTGGCGTCAGAAGTGATTGCGGCAACACGTAATTTGTGGATAATTGTCCCGCTTAGTGGTCAATATAGTATGGCCTGTTATTTTAGTCTGAGAATTTAGGGGCAGGGGATCAGGTGAGGAGCCGTGTTTAAAAGTGTAGTGGTGCTGATATTTATCCTTCTGCTGTTGATTTTTTCATCACAGAATATGGAACATGCATCCATTCATGTGGTTACCGGGCGGCCACTCCAGATCCCATTGATACTGATTATAGCGGGTGCATTTGTGGCCGGATATGCGACTGCGCTCTTTACTTTTATTATGAAGCAGTCAAAACGCAATAATAAGAACAGGGATGTTGTGCTGAGAAACCCTAACCGTTTCTGATGGTTACTGTTTTTTATAGGCAAAAAGTCTTGGCAGTTGGGCGGTAATGAATAGTGTTGCCCGCTGTGAGTATGGATTAGAAGGGGAAGCATGAGATATTCAAAGTGTATCAGCTGCGCGAGTTATGTCGGCTGGATTGGTCTTGGAACGAACCTGGTTTTGATGATCCTGAAGGGGTTTGTCGGCTTCATCTCCGGGTCACAGGCGTTGGTGGCCGATGCGATGTACTCGGCAAAGGATGTCGTCACCTCACTGCTGGTAATTGTTGGGCTCAAGGTGTCCGGTCGACCACTGGATCGGGAGCACCCGTATGGTCATGGAAAGGTCGAATTTATCCTCTCGATGATTATTAGTGTGGTATTCCTTGGGGTAACCGCACTGCTGCTGATCCACGCGATACAGGTATTGATGGATGGTGATGTCCATTCAGCACCACATATCATTGCACTCTGGACCGCAATTATCTCTATCCTGGTCAATGTGGTGATGTACTTTTATTCCCGTTGCGTCTCCATTGAGGTTAATAGCCCGATGGTGCGCACCCTCTCACGTCACCACCATGCGGATGCAACCTCATCCGTAGCGGTAGCACTCGGTATTATTGGGGCACATTATCTGGATATGCCATCGATTGATACCGCAGTGGCGCTGTTTGAGACCGCCCATCTGATGTATCTTGGCAGTGATGTATTCCGTGAGGCTTATAAAGGGTTAATGGACAGTAGTGCGCCCTCAGAGGTTAATGAGGAGATTTGTCAGCAGGCAATGAAGGTGGTGGGTGTAGAGGAGATCGATGAGCTAAAGACTCGCCTGGTTGGGCAGGATCTCTGGGTTGATCTGGTCATTCGTGTAGCGCCCGAGATTTCTGTGGATGAGGCGAGTGATATTTCGGACGATGTCTCTGATCGACTGATTCGACTGATTCCTCACGTCGGTAGTGTCCATGTGAAATTCACCTCAGAGACGGCTGCCCCCCATGCGGCAGATGAGATGGATGACTACTCTCCAGTGACACTGTAGGGAAGAGAGCCACAGATGACGATCAAACAGGAATCAGTTGAGGTCAGGGGGCACGGAGGGGTGCCACTCTCAGCGAATAATATTATCTTCTGCAAGAAGGGGTGGCGGTTGCCCGCAGCGCTGCTGGCGCTGTTTAGTCTGTTTACCTTTCTCTGGGCCTTCTATATTCTGAATCAGTATCTGGAGGAGTATGAGGTTGAGGAGTATGCCATCCATAGTGTAGAGAATGGAATGGCCGGGATGGGTGGAGGAATGGTCAATGTCGCCGCTCAATCGGGGGGTGTTCGGCTCAATGTACTGGAGGAGCAGGTTAAACCGGCACTGGTCCATCTCCAGACGACGGCAAAGCGGCGGGCTGAGGGGCCACTGGCCACCGGTGTACTGATACACCCGGATGGATATGTGGTGACCACGCTCCATCCACTGCTTAACCATCTGGAGGAGCTACAGGTCGGTATTCCTACCTCGCAGGGGGCTCGGCACTATAAGGCAAAACTGATTAAAAAGGATCCTGCCCATAACCTTGCGCTGCTGAAACTAAAGACCAAAGACCGGTTTCTCTACCTGAAGCTGGCCGACACGACCCAGATCGGACCGGGCTATCCGGTGGCCGCGATTGGGCTTGACAGAGGGGGGATAGCCCTGAGCAGCAGTGGTATGGTCTCCCAGCGAGGAGAGGTGATACAGAGTCGAATGGGGGGAGGGGTTAGCCGACTGTTAAGAACGGATGCGGTTACGGTGGATGGTCAGGTTGGGGGAGCGCTGGTCTCAGCCTCCAATGAGTTGATCGGCATCAACCTTCCAGTCATCAATAGTGTTGGTGTCGTGGAGGGCTACGCCGTCCCTTCCCATGTGATTCTCCATGCCTTTAATAATAAGGTGAAGTTTACGGTAGGCAGTGCTATTCAGGCGGCAGAAGGGGCTACGGTACAACAGCCCATGCAAGGGGGGGGAATGAACTTTGTTGCCCCCGGTGGTGGACGTCTGCAGAGCATGAATGTTGCAGCAACACAATCGGCTGTTGCGGACTCTACCGCCTCCACCCCGATGGCAGCAGACCAGGATCATCAGGTACAGTTCCGTCTGGGGGGACATACCGTTGAGGCGATTATGGGGCTGGGGCTGTTGGGGCTCTTTTCCGGATTGGTGGGGGGGTTCATGACCATGGGGGGAGGAATTATCCTGGTCTCTGGCATGTTTCTCTTCTTTGGTTATGGCATGTTGCTGATCCGCCCAGTCGCCTTTGTGACCAACGTCTTTACCTATGGAGCCTCCTCGTGGAAAAACTGGCAGAGTGGCTTGGTACAGTGGGAACTGGTGAAACAGCTGATTCCCTGGGCGCTGATCGGTGTGATCGGGGGTTACTTTATTGGTATTGCGTTGACCGATGAGTGGGTCGGTTACCTGCTCGGTATCTTTGCACTGGTGATGGGGGGCAAGACCCTGCATGAGATTTTTAACCACCGTGATGAGTACGAGCTGGAGTTGAGCAGTGATGGGGATGAGCTGGTCGATGGGAACCCCGGAGCAGAACACAGCGTGGTAGAGCCAATTAGAGAGAATCCGGTCCTCAGGCAGAGTCTGCTGGGGCTACCGATGGGGCTGGTGAGCGGTCTGTTAGGGATCAGTGGTGGGGTTGTTCAGGTACCGTTACTCCGTTATCTGGAGTCTATCCGCTGGAAGAGTGCGATTGCAAACAGCTCGATCATGGTCTTCTCGGCCTCGCTGGTTGCGGCAATTACCTCACTGATTCATGGTACTGTGATCGGTGCCTACGATCTGATGCAGCCCCTGGGGTTGGCGTTGGTATTGATTCCCACCTCCTATCTGGGAGGGGTGTTGGGGGCAAAATGGTTGAAGATGGTCTCCGTGGATGGATTGAAGTGGCTCTATGCCGGGTTGATGTTGGTGATTGGGGTTAAGATGTTGATTCTGGGATAATGGCAAGCGGTGTGTAGTGGTAAGCGAACAACTAGGGACAGAAGAGAATGGCGATTGAGGTACAACTAAGTGATCTGGTGGGACTCTATGCAAAAGCAGGAGTACGTATTTTAGGGCGTGTCAGTGACCGCTTTATCAATACATTTCATCAGGTTTTTACCATTGATGAGGATCTGCGTCACGACTATTTTCGTGATAAAGGGATCTCCCTCGCCCGCCGACACCGCTATCTACAGGCGCAGAAGCTGCTGGCAGAGCTGCATGATGAATTTCCAAATGATGAGGAGGTGGCGCTCTATCTGGGCATCTGCTGGTTCAAGATGGGAAAGCATGAGCTGGCACTTCCTCTGCTGGAAAAGGCACTGCAAGAGAGTCCCAATAATCGACGCCTTCGTACCGTATTAGCCAAGACCTATAGCGAGCTAGGAGATCAGCAGAAGTTATTAATTCTGTTGCGTGAGAGCTGTGAGATGAACCCCGATAGTTTTGATAGCAACCTTCAGCTTGCTATTGCACTGGATCGAGCCGGTGAGGTGGAGGAGGCCATTGCTGTGCTGAACAGGGCACTGACGATCGACCCAGAGAGCCTGAAAGCGCATCGCCTGATCGCGGTACTCTATGAGACGCTGGAGCAGAGTGAGAAGGCAACCATCCACCATAAACGTGTGATTGAGCTGGAGGGCCATGCTACGGAGGCGGCTGTTCCTGAGACCGTTACCATTGTAGAGGAGCGGTCAGCCCAAGAAAAGGCATTAGCTGGAAAAGAGAAGCCATTAGTTGAAGAAGAGACGCCATTAGCTGAAAAAGAGGAGCCGTTAGTTGAAGAGGAGCAGCCCTCCGAGATAAAAGCAGAGGCAGCGGGTGATCCGGCAGAGACTCTGGATAGTGTGGTGGCCGAGGCTGTGGCCAATCGTGTGGTTAGCCAGACAGCCCAGGAGCAGACAACCAAAGAGAAGATGGGTCAAGCCGCTGCTGCAGAGGAGAGTCATGCAGCAGAGAAGGAGCAGGCAGCCTGATGCCACTGGGGTACGATGACCTGTCGGGCGGGAAACGTGAGCGGGTAAACGCATCGAAAGATCGTCTGCGTGAACTCTATCATGACGAGATTAATCCCCGTTTCCATATTCCACACATTCCGGGAGCCAAGGTGATTTTGGTGGTCTCACTGATTGTGTTGACCATCTTCTCTGCAACCGTACTCTATAAATTCAACGCCTTTATTATGATGCAGGAGGAGGTACTGGCTAAACGGGGCCATCTGGAGGGGGCATTTCAGCGCCGGGTTAACCTGTTTGAAAACCTACTCAAACTGACCCTCAACCATGCCTCACTGGAACATGCGGTATTCTCCCATGTGGCCGATGCGCGTAAAGATATTATCAAAAAGATCAAGCTTCCCCCCGAGGTGGAGGCATCGATCAGCCGTAGCCTGACCAACCAGGATAATCCCGATTTTGATGATTTCAGCAAGGTATTGCGAGACATGAATCAAAGTGGCATGGAGGCATCACTGGGGCGCCTGTTGGGGCTTGCAGAGCAGTACCCGGATATTAAATCCTCCGAAACCTATAAAGAGATGATGCTCTCTCTGGTTCAGATTGAGGACAGAATTTCAGAGCGCCGTATGACCTATCAGGAGAAGGTTCGAGTATTCAATACGGAGATTTCGAACTTCCCCTGGTATATGCTGGCAGAGGTGACCCGATTCCACCGTTTCGACTATTTTGTTGCCGAAGAGAGAGCCCATCGACGACCAGAAATTCATAAGAACCTCTTTGAGCAGTTATTCCCGTTTGGTGAGGAGGGGGCGAATCAGCCATCACCTGTACACAATAAGGCGACTGAAGAGGTGGTACGATGAACCCTTTATGGATGGCCGTGACCCGCTTTGGAGTGTTGCTGGGGGTTACGCTTCGGCTGAAGAGTTTTCGGGAGGGGCAGCTTAGAGAGCGTAATGAGATTAGGCCACACCGGATCTATAGCTCGCATGAGGCATCTATTCTGCTAGGTGTTGAGCGTGCAGAGCTGGTTAATCTAGTGACCCAGAAAAAGATCATGGGGCGTATGGTGAATGGGAATTATCGTATTCCAGGTTCCAGTTTGTTGAGTTATCTGAAGCATGATGAGGTGGCCTGAAAAGGTCAATTGAGCCGATAAAGTAACGCCTCCGGGGTAAGCTGAATAAGTTGCCGGATAATATAGAGAAAGGTTTTGTAACAACTATGAAATTTGAATACTGTAGAGATTGTCGCAACGAGGTGGTTTGGTGGGCCTTTTTGGTCAACATTGCGCAGATGGTCTACAAGGGGCTGCTGGGGATGATGACCGGTAGTGCGGCGCTGGTTGCGGATGCAATGCACTCCGGAGCCGATGTGGTTGCCAGTGGTGTCACTATGGCCAGCCTGAAATTATCCAGCCGTCCCGCTGATGAGAAACACCCCTACGGCTATGGCAACATTCAGTTTATCTCCTCCTCCATTGTAGGGTTGATCCTGATTTTTGGTGCGATCTATCTGATCTACGGGTCGGTCTCAGCCATTATGGCGGGGGATATCTCCGAGCCTAATCCGATGGCTCTGTTAGGGGCACTGATCTCAGCGCTGACCAATGAGATTATGTATCGCTATCAGAGCTGTGTCGGTACAGAGAACAAGAGCCCCGCGATCATGGCGAATGCCTGGGATAACCGTTCCGATGCGCTCTCCTCTATCGGGGTATTGGTGGGGATTGGGATTGCGGTGATGGGTTTCCCGATTGCCGATAATATTGCGGCGGTAGTGGTGGGCTTTATGGTGATCCATATCGGGATTGAGCTCAACCAGGAGGCGATTTCAGGGTTGATGGACTCATCACTTGATATTGATGACCTGAAAGAGATCTATGACTTGGCGGAGGAAGTAGAAGGGGTGATCGGAGTCTCTTACCTCAGAGGACGCCATGTAGGGGAGGAGATGCATGTTGACCTTAATGTCTATGTTGATAAGGGGTTGACCGTGAAAGAGGGGGACCAGATTGTACGCTGGATTCAGGAGAGGATCCGTTACAAGATGGAGCACATTCATGATATCCGGGTCTCCCTGACGCCGGCTCAGGTGGTGAAAGCACAGCAGGGTGGCAAGAGCTATATGGATGCGAGTGGTAATGCGCCCTTCGTAACGGTCAATTAAGAGGGCTGGAGTCAGACTAATGAGGAATCTATTTTCTAAATTGAGAGCTGAGACCTGGGTGATGGTTGCTGGGGGGGGGGGGTTATTGGCCATTATCATTGTCGCTATGATGCCGGGTGATTTCCAGCAGGATGTGGCCACGGCACGTAGTGGACCCGCGCAGGGGAATGCCCATCTGCACCGTCAGATACCCACAGGAGCCGCACAAAAAATGAAGGGGAAGGCTCCGGTCAATGCCCCGGATGCTGTTGCCGTGCAGTGGAGGCAACCTGCCCAGATGCAGCCAGTCAGGCAGATGCAGCCATTCAACATCGTCACAACAGAACCCTTCCGGGGGCGTGTGGCTCAGGTGACCAATCGTGATCCGGGTGGCTGGGGGCAGATCCATATCCTGCTGCAGAGCGGCACAGTGCAGCAGGATGTCTCCCTGGCTCCAGAGTGGTATCTCACTTTTCAGGGATGCAAAATAACCCAGGGGCAGCGTGTGGATGGCGAAGGTTTTCGATTTGACAAAATCAGGCCAGGTGCTCCGCTCTATGCCCGTCATGTCACGGTTGATGGGGTGCGTTGTCGTCTTCGCTCCATTGATGGGATGGCGCTCTGGAGTGACCAGCTCCGTTAGCCTCCGTTGATCCCGCAAGATTATTGAATGAAAAAGATCGAGCGTCTGCTCTCCGGTATCCGCTCGATGGAGAGACCCTCTCTCTGGCTGTTGATGGTCGTTGTCCTATCTGGCACAGGCTTTTTCTGGGCAGAGATGGCGAAGGATCCCTCTACACGGGTGGCAACGAATGGCTTGATGGGGCGACTGCCAAAACCTACAGAACCCTCCCTTATTGATCCCCTGCTGGATGTTGTCTCACCACAAACGGATTTCCGTCCTATGCGGATTACCCATATTCCCCGTATTCAGCAGGGGGCAACCATGCCTCACCCCTATGTGGGAATCTGTATCAACTGTCATTTGATTGTGGGGGGAGCCAAGGCGGGCAGCCAGGATAAGACCCCGGTGGGGGCGTTATATGAGGCGATCAGTGAAAATGTCGTCAAGCTGGGGCCGCCGATCAGGGCAACCTCCAAGCGTCCCCATCCCGCTGCGGGGCGCTGCATTAAATGCCACGATCTGATGATTATGCAGCCGGTGGAGAAAGGTTTTTTCCGTTGGCAGTAAGATAGTTATATAAGAGCAGATGAGGGTCCGATACAGTAATCACTAAAAAAGTGTTTTCTAGAGACCTCCTCTGGCCATCATGGTTTGATGGGAGCTATTTCTCTTCTTCTTCCTTATGGGCTGTCTCTGCGGCACTCTCCATAGCATCAACAGCCTTTTTAGCCACCGCCCTCTTTGTCACTGCTTTTTTAGCCGCTACCTTTTCAGTGGCTCTCTTTTCAGACGCCGCCTTTTTAACGACTGCCTTTTTAGTTACCGCCTTTTTCTTAGGAGCTGCTTTTTTAGCTACCATCTCCTCAGTAACCACCTTTTCAGCAACCACCTCCTTAGCAACCGTATTCTCAGTAACCACCTTCCCGGTATCTACTGCCTCCTCCTCAACCACAATTGCCTCATCACTGATATTATCCTCAGCCAGGTTACTCTTGCGGAAGCGGTAGTAACCATAGGCACCCAGCAGTCCAACTGCAACCGGTCCCTATACTCCAAGTCCGAGTCCCAGGCCGAGACTTAACCCCTTTGCGTTCCAGATCGTGGCAGTGGCAGCTTTCCCGCCCGTGCTGGCTGCAGCCGCTGCGCCAGTAGGCGCTGATTTAATGGTGCCTGCTTTTGCCATGAAGCCCACTTTTGTGGCGCCGCCCGCCGTCTTTGCGGCTGGGGCACTCTTAACCAGTGCGCCGCTTTTGATCGTGGTACCACTCTTGACAACGGCCCCTTTGGTGATGGTGGCATCCTTGCCGATCACAGCCCCCTTGCCGATAACCGCACCATTTTGAATCGTCGTGTCTGCACCGATAACGGCACCACTACCGATCTTGCTCTTGGCCATAATCTCGGCGCCATTACCGATGACCACATTTTTGCCAACGATGGCCGACTTTGCAAGATCAACCTGAGTGCCTACGGTGGCCCCGATTTTTGCAGCTCCAGCCTGAGCTCCCGATGATGACAGTGACATAGATTATCCTCGTTGACTTGCGTTAACCGATTGCGGGGATAGATTTGAGTCGATAAGCCGTAGCTGCTCTGTGATTCATGATCGTGTCATTCCCCTCAAAAAACATGATTTATTTACTTTATCATAGTAGTACTCGAACGGTAAGTGTTGCGGTGAA
Source organism: Gammaproteobacteria bacterium (assembly GCA_018671205.1). Lineage (GTDB taxonomy): Bacteria > Pseudomonadota > Gammaproteobacteria > Thiopontia. The sequence continues at coordinate 7,301 of JABHIC010000190.1, read as the reverse complement.
AGTTTTTGTATGAAAAGAGGCGTGGAGGTGGTGGTTCGCATATTTTTAGAGGGTTTTTCCCCAAGATAAAGATTGCATGGAGGTATCGGAGGTGGTTTAATTTAGCTTGCGCATAATAGGGTTTATTTGTAGTGATGATTTAGACTTAGGATCCTCAGTTGAGCGCGAGAAAGAGGCGTAAGAGGTTGCGTGGACTTTCGTGATTCAACGGGGGGCTGGGTTAAATAACTTTTAGGAGTAAGTGAAATGGTAACATCACAGGTAGCAGCACAGGCAGCACCTAAGATTGGGGAGCAGGTGGCGACGCAGGTGGCACCAAAGGTTGGGGAGCAGATAGCGACACAGGCAGCACCGCAGGTGGCACCACATGCTGGAGCACAAGCCGGAGCACATGCCGCACCGCATGTATCTCTTAATTTTATACAATCTCTGGCATCAACTACTGCTGGAATAGGTGTCCTGGGCGGGATCATCGGGGTCTCCAGTTCGGTAGCAAGGAATATGAAAGGCCATCGTGAGGGCCTGGTAGATACCAAAGAGGTGGTCTATGATGCCGGTAAAGAGGGGGTTGGGGCAGGTGCTGCAACCGTTCTTGGGGCGATGGCTGTCGGTGCGGTAGGAGGGGGGTTGGCACTCTCACTGGGAACCGCTGTGGTGGTTGCATCGGCCTCAAAATATGTCTGGGACCGTAGTATAGAGCAGTTGGAGCTGAGTCTGCACGACAACGCTGAGGCGGATGAGACGGCCAAAGAGGCTGTGGTCGAAGAGACCGTAGAGGTAGAAGATCCGTTAGATTTCCCCGCTAATCATCGTAGGGGTTATGAGTTATGATGGTCTGATTCGTTGTCATTTCATCATTATTAAGATCACTGTTCAGGAGAGATCATGCCACAGCAAGAGATAAGTCAACAAGGTGAGGTTCTGCATGCCTTCGAGCTTTCGGCAATGCTTTTGTCTCATGAAACGTATCAGTCATTAACACATGCCATTATTCACTATTTTTACTCAATTGAGGGGGTTGATGATGTCATTGTCTATGAGTTGATTACTCATGAGACGAATGAGGAGATGCTGATCAGACGTTTTCCGCTCTCACCCGATGAGTTGCCGCAGGATTCCCATGCGAAGCTGATTAGGCGATGTATTGAAAAGAGCCCGGAAGGGGGTGTTTCAATGGTTCGTACGCAGAGTGATGAGTGGATTTTGCTGGATGTGGGCAAGAGAGTAAGACCCCGTCGAGTCATTCTGGTCAAGGTCAGTAGTACGATCAGTACAACGAATATGGATCTTATTGAGGGGCTTGACAGGATCTACTCCACTCAGGTGGCTCAATTTGATCACAGGGAGCGTGACCCACATACTTATCTGCTCAATCGCAAGAGTATGGAGGTGGCACTCAATGACATTATCTCTTTTAACCGAGGGAAAAAATTTCATGAGCAGACCAAGAGAACATGGCTGGCCGTGGTGAATGTTGATGAGTTCAATAAGGTGAATGAGGAGTTCGGCTACCTTTATGGGGATAAGGTTCTGCTTCAGTTCGCGCATCTGCTGAATAAGAGTTTTCGTTATACCGATTACCTGTTTCGTTATGGCGCGGATGGCTTTGCGGTGATTATCAACAGCTGTAGCGCAACAGATGCTCAGATTCCTCTGGAAAACTTTCGTAAGACCGTTGAGGCTTACCCCTTCTCTTCTGGCTCTATTACGGCCAGTATTGGCTATACGTTGGTTGACCCTATTGTCTCTACCAATCTGCTGTTGGAGTTTGCGGAGAGAAAGAACCACGTCATCAAGAGTAAAGGAAAAAACAAGGTGAGCTACTTTAACTCAATAAAGGATGTCCCCTCCAGGGGCTCCAGTGTGGGCCATATTGAATTGAGTTAACCTCGCATCTCAGTTGTGTGCGAAAAATGGCCGTAAGAGGTAGTCAAAGGGAGGTTTTCAGGTGCCAATCTACTATGCGGGATGGAGAGTGCTCCTCCCTATTTGATAATCTGCCGCTCATGTCGGCAACTGATTGAGATTTGAGTAAAAAATGAGTGGGTATGAGACAACAGAGTATGTTGGAACAATCTCGAAATCAGTGACGACAACCTCTGCCACCACCTCACCGGTTGATGTGGTGACAACGGGTAAAACGGGGGCTGCGCTCAGTGGGAAATCGGGCAGCGCTGTTGTCGGAAAGTCGAGTGGCTCTATCTTCTCAAAGTTTTCGTTCCTCTCCCCAAAGAGCGGTGCAACAGCCGCTGCGGGACCCGCTGCAACCACAAAGTCCAGTGGCGCGTTAGCCACTAAATCATCAGTTTTTCCATTAGTGCCATCAACCCTGAAGGGTAGTGCAGCGGCCGGGACGTCGAGCAGTGCGGCAGCGACCGCAACCACAAAGTCCGGTGGCGCATTAGCCGCTAAATCATCGATCTTTCCATTGGTGTCACCAACCCTGAAGGGGGGGGCAGTGGCCGGGGCGTCGGGCAGTGCAGCAGCGACCGCAACCATAAAGTCTGGTGGTGCATTAGCCGCTAAATCATCGATCTTTCCATTGGTGCCATCAACCCTGAAGGGAGGTGCAGTGGTCGGGACGTCGGGCAGTGGTGCATTAGCCGCTAAATCATCGATCTTTCCATTGCTACCATCAACCCTGAAGGAGGGGGCGGTGGCTGGAGCACCGAGCAGTGCAGCCGCTGGGAAGACGGGGAGCGTCACTGCCGGAAAGTCGAGTGCTCCTCTCTTCTCGAAATTTTCGCTCTTCTCCTCAAAGAGTGGTGGTGCGGCAGCCGGCGCGGGATCTGCTGCAACCACAAAATCTGGCGGTGCGCTGGCCGCCAAAACATCGATCTTCCCACTGCTGCCATCCACCCTGGGAGAAGGTGCAGCGGCAGGGAAGACGGGTGGGGCCACTGCCGGAAAATCGAGTGCCCCCCTCTTTTCAAAGTTTTCGCTCTTCTCCTCAAAGAGTGGTGGTACGGCAGCCGGCGCGGGATCTGCCGCAACCACAAAGTCTGGCGGTGCGCTGGCCGCCAAAATATCGATCTTTCCACTGCTGCCATCCACCCTGGGAGAGGGGGTTGCGGCTGGGGAGTCGAGCAGTGCACTGTCCGGGGCGCTCAGTGGAGAGGCGGGTAGCGCCACTGCCGGAAAATCGACGGGTTCCCTCTTTTCAAAATTTTCGCTCTTCTCCTCAAAGAGTAGTACGGCAGCTGGCGCGGGGTCTGCCGCAACCACAAAGTCCGGTGGCGCAGTAGCCGCTAAATCATCTATTTTTCCTCTTTTCTCATCGAAGTTGGGAGAGGGGGCGGTAGCTGGGGAGTCGGGTGGTCTGGCATCCGGGGCGGCGAAGGGGTCGGTTGCCGGGGTGATTGTGGGGAATATACAGAGTTGTGCATCAACCTATACGCTGGTCTCCGGTAAACTGCTCGCAGGTGGCTCGTTGCCGCTCCTGGTAAAAGGGGCGATGGGAAGCGGTGCTCTGGTTCCTGGTGCACTTATTTTACCCTGGATCATTCCTGCTGCAGTTGCGGGCCTGGTAGTAAAGCGCATTTATAGTGGTTCAGACGGAAAACAGGGGTACTCAACGCAGGGGCAGAATGATGAGGTGGCCTCGGCTGCGATGGATGGGCTGCGCCAGTTCCTGCAGCCCGAAATGAAGGGGGGGCAGGGGTACCAGTCCGAGCGAGAGCTGTTTCATCAACTGCTCTCACACCATTTTCGTACAACCCCCTTTTCCAGTGATCGTCGCTCCTCCCCCAGGCTGCCAGTGCCTCAGGGGTTGATTGAGGTGATCTGGGTGAGTAGTGAGGGCAAGCGGGGCAAGGGGACTGTGGTTGATGTCTCAACGAAGGGGATCCGTGTTGAGATAGGCGGTTTTTCCAAGTATCTCTCTGAGCGTGCCACTGAAGAGAGCGCTGAACAGATCATAAAGACGCTGAAGTTTAGCTGGATGGATGAGTCACTGGTGCTGCGCCAACCCAGGGTGGTCTGGAGCCAGGGGGATCATGTGGCCGTCAAGCTTAAAGATGGCTGAGGGTTTTAGGTTGGCGTGACTCAATTCGCACAGACTTGGATAGGGAGTTCCCTAAATCATGGGTTGAACCGCTGAGCTTACTCTATAGTGCAGCCTGTGGTTTTCTGGCCGCTCTTGCTGTTTCAGTTTCGTTGCTCTCCAGGCTGCGGCACCTGTTGCGGCAGCAATACCCAAAATAATCAATGGAGAGGTGGCTGCAACAGTGGCCGCTGCAGCTACACCGCCCTTGATGGAGGAGGAGAGCCCCAGACCAGATGCGAATGTTACCAACTTGCTGCCGGTGCTCGACGTGAGGGTAGATAGGGATACCATTTTCGGTCAGTCTCCTAGAAGTAACGGCGTGCGATGGGGCCGATAATAGGTAGCTCCCAGGCAGAACCGGACAGCGCAGTGATAATGCCGACAGCTCCAGCTATAGCATAGATCGCCATCAATACCACAAAGAGGAATTTTCCGGGCCCGGGAAGGAACAGTGAGGCGACTGCGGTAACTGTGATAACCCACAGTACCAACCCCTGACGAGCATGGAAGTAGATGAATTTATCGTTGCGGTAGAAAAAAAGTGGGATAAAGACCGCAATGCCAAGATAGCTCAGCATTGCCCGAAAGCGGGAGGGCCACTGACTGTCTACTACGATCACTTTTGCGGCCATCTACGCCTCCTTAGCTGAAAAGCAGCCCTTTATAAGCCAGAATTCTGGCCTAAAGTCCCTGTATATGGATGGTTTCTCCAGATAACGGAATTTCATTGATGGCATTCAGGTATTTTACCTGGTTACTTCCATTGCGCATCAAGTGGCCACTCTTACGGTCAATGAACTCCATCATCAGATCAATGGGGATCATTGGGTCAATCATGGTAAAGCCGATGCTAACGGTGATTCCACCGGTTGGAAATGGGTAGCTCTCGATAGTTTTTCGGAGCTCTTCCAGTTTTGGCTCAAGCTCGCGCGAGCGATAGAGGTTCAGGATGATGGTGAATTTATCCTCACTGTAACGAAACAGTGTGTCGGTATATTTGATGCTCTTGTTCAGTATGTTTGAGAGCAGGAGCATGATCTTCTTCGTATGGTGAGTACTGTACTCTTCGCTCTTCTTCTCAAGGCCGTCAACACCGACCGTTACGGCCCATGTTTTCAGGGGCTGGTCATTAAAATTCTTTCCCCGGTAGAAGGTGACAAGATCCTCCAGGGATACCTGAAAGCTCTCCCTGCTGTAGAGTCGGGTCAAGGCATCGCGTTCCTCAGCATCGAACAGCGCTACCTTGCTGCTATATAGTTTATCGAGACCCTCGATGATCGCGATATTGGATGGGCCAATATCGCCCTTGACGAGAATCATTCGACGAGGATTTAGCCTCTCCTGCGAGTCTATCAGTACCCACTCATCGTTATAAACCTTCAGTTTAGAGACGCCTCCAGGGCTTTTCATTGCACATTTCAGTGCCAGTTCCGCATGGTAATCCTGATCTTCCTCATCCGGTGCGAGTGAAAAGCGTTTAATGAGCGTCTCATCGTGCATCGCATTTTTAAACAGCTCATATACGGCGACATATTCGACCTCATCGATGGAGTAAAGGTAGTGAATGACTGCATGAGTCATGGCTTCATAGCCCTTGTGAGCCATCAGCATTGCTGAAAGCTGGAAGGCGTATTTCGTATCATCTACTAACATAGTTTCGGTTCTCTCGGTTAAAACTAAGGTGATCGGTGGAAGATAATGTAGCAGAATTACGTTTGAGTAAGAGCTCCCGGCCGAAGACTGCACTCCCCTTCAGTGAGGGTTGTGCTGTGTGCCGGGTTACTGTTCCGGCATACCGGTACAGGGTATGCCAAACCATGACCCCCAGGATGCCTGTAATCTCCTCTCCCCAGTAAATTCATGATCAAGACCCGTGCATCTGTCGAAAATTTACTCTCTACCATCGGTCTTTAACAATCTACCAAGATTTGTATTCTACCCTCTCTTCAAACAAAAACAAGACAGATAGGGGCAGAATTTTACCCTGGATCAGCCATCCATTGTCCGCTCAAGCCGGAGGCTATTATTTCCTGAATTTGCTAAATTTCATGTTCTTAAATATTCTTCTGGAGCGGTGAGGAGAGAGGGTGTGAGACGCACCAGCGCCAAGATTTCCGAATAGAGGGGTTTCTCTAGTGAGGATGTTGCGTATAATCCTGAAATCTCCATCCGGCCCTAACGATATCAATCGATTATATTATTCGAACGTCACACACCGATCATGAACGTCCACAAAAACAACCATTACCGAGTTATAGCCATCGATGATGATGCCTCTATTCTTGATCTATACAGTAATATATTCGATAGTGGATTACTGGAGTCTGAGGTAGCTGATGAATGTTTCCATGCGCTTGCAGAGACGTTGGATGACGGGGAGGCCACTGGCGCTCTCGAACTCTCCACAAGAGAGGATGATGCCGCAGAGTTTGTACTCTCTGTAGCGACTCATGGGAGAGAGGGGGTAGAGATGGCGCGTGATGCCCTGAAGGAGGGGTGTGGCTATAGTGTAGCCCTTGTTGATATGCGTATGCCGCCCGGGATTGACGGGCTGGAGACCGCAAGGCTGCTGCGTGAACTGGATGAGAGAATCTGTATTGTCTTTGTGACGGCCTATGCAGACTATGATCTTGATACCATTGGTGACTCTCTACGGGAGAATGTTCTCTATGTACAGAAGCCTTTCACCAGTAAGGAAATTTTGTTGGCTACGCGCACCATGACCCGTAGCTGGGTCAACAATAACACCCGCAACCTGGAGACCCTGTTCAAGGCAAAAAGTGATTTCCTTGCGACCATGAGTCATGAGTTGCGTACCCCGTTGACCTCCATTATCGGTAATGGTGAGTATCTCATCGATAAATTCAGTGATCCAGAGCATCTACAGGTGCTGCAGTCGGTTCTGAGCGCCAGCAGACATCAGCTCGCGCTGGTCAACGACATTCTGGATATATCCAAAATCGAGTCGGGAAAATTTGTCATTGACGATGTGCCCTATGACCTAGAGCAGCTACTGAGGGATCTTCGGCAGATGCTATCGGTGAATGCCAGGGATGTGGGTATCGATCTAGCCTTCTCGCAGAAAAACCGGGAGTCACACCTGTTGCTGGGGGATTCTCAGCGTCTCGGACAGATTCTGATCAACCTGCTCAGTAATGCGATTAAATTTACCGAGGTGGGGGAGGTCACATTAACCAGCTGGAGCGATGGGGAGCACCTTAACTTCGAAGTCACCGATAGTGGGATCGGGATGTCT